>NZ_JBAMDC010000248.1:0-9935 GCF_036961605.1 Streptomyces sp. KLMMK | reverse complement strand
GGCGGCGGACGGGGTGCGCTCGGCGCCGACGGGGTTGGTGAACACGCCGTCGGCGAAGTTCGGTGACCGCCGGATGCGCGCCATCCGCTCCCCGGACGGGTCCGCGCCGAATGCGGCCGGGCGCAGGGCGTCGAGCGGTGAGCTTGTCGGGCGGGAGCCGGTCACGGCACCTCCAGGGCGAATGCGGCAGGTCATGCCATTATCCGCCCCTGCCCGGCGGGCTCGCGGCGGCCCCTGCGTGACGGCCTGGCCACCGTTTTCCGAGGTGCCGGTGAACCTCCGGCTGTCCGCGCCTCCGGGCTCACCCCCGTGATATGAGCCCGGACGCGCGGCCGGCGCAGTGCCGGGGATCCACTGTGCAGGGTCGCGCGCGCAGATGCACGTGAATTTTCCCGTGCAGCAATGCCACCGGCCTTCTGTGCAGGGCTTCTTCCGGGGAGCGCACCAAATCCCCGCACTGTCTTCTCAGAGCCCACTCACACGGAGCGTGAGGTTCAGCCGGCCGGTGAGGCCGAGCGCGGCGGGGGCGGTGCCGGGACGGGTGCGCGGCACCCCGTGGAAGGCGAGGCGCGAGGGGCCGCCGAAGACGAAGAGGTCGCCGCTGCGCAGCTCGACGTCGGTCCAGGGGCGGCCGCGGCCGCCGGGGGTGCCGAAGCGGAAGAGGCAGCTGTCGCCGAGGCTCAGGGAGACGACCGGGGCCGGCGACTTCTCGTCCGCGTCCTGGTGCATGCCCATCTTCGCGTGGCCGTCGTAGAAGTTGACCAGGGCGATGTCGTACGCCGCGGGCTCCGGCTCCGTGCCGTACGCGTCGGCGACGGCCTGCACCGCCATCCGCCCCAGCCAGCCGGGGAACGGCTTGACCGGCGCGCCGTCCCCGTCCACGACGGTGCGGGCGTAACCGTAGGGGTACCAGTGCCAGCCCAGGCAGACGGTGCGCACGGACATCTGCCCGCCGGTCGGCATGCGGACGGTCCGCAGGCCGGCCGGGGGCCGCGCCCACGTGCGGCAGGCGGCGAGCAGACGCCGCTGGGCCGCGAGGTCCAGCCAGCCGGGGACGTGGACCGCTCCCGGGGCGACCTCGGCCCGGGGCCGGGGGAAGAGCTCGTCGTCCATGCCGCCCAGCCTAGGGCGGCTCCCCCGGACCCCCGCCGGACGGTGTGACGACCGTCTCACCCGGACGGCGGCGCGGGATGTCACGGATCCGCGGGCACGGTCCGTCGTACGGGCAGAGGCAAGCCCGCCCCGACCCGATGGAGGACCCGCCATGGCCAGGATCTCGCTCACCCCGGACCGCACCCCGCTGATCCGTCTCGTGCAGTGGTACAGCAGGCGCACCTACGGCAAGGTGCTGGAGCCGCTCATGGCCGCCGCCCACAACCGGCGCGTGCTGCTGACGACGGCCCGCTTCGAGATGTCGCTGGCCCGCTGGAAGAAGCTGGACCCGCAGCTGAAGGCGCTGGCCGAGATGGCGTCGGCGGCGGCGATCGGCTGCTCGTGGTGCATGGACTTCGGCTACTGGGTCAACCGCGGGCACGGGATGGCGCACGAGAAGCTGCGCGACATCCCGGTGTGGCGGGACAGCGACCTGTACACCCCGCTGGAGCGGGACGTGCTGGAGTACGCCGAGGCGATGACGGTCACCCCGCCGGCCGTCGGGGACGACCTGGCGGAGCGGCTGCGGCTGCGCCTGGGCGACGCCGCGTTCGTCGAGCTGACCGCGATGATCGCGGTCGAGAACCTCCGCTCGCGCACGAACGCGGCGCTCGGCCTGCACAGCCAGGGCTTCAAGGACAGCTGCGACGTCCCGGCCCGCCCGCAGGCCGGCACGGCCCCGGCGGCGGGCTAGCCCTTGCGGCCCACTCCCCCGTAGAAGATCGTGTCGTTGAGCTCCGCGGGGCCCGGGACCGGCCCGTCCGGCCGCCACAGCGGCACCCGGACCAGACCCGGGTCCAGGAGCTCGAAGTCCCCGAAGAGCGGCTCGACGGCGGCGCGGTCGCGCAGGTTGAGGCCGGCAGTGGCGTTCTTGTACGTGCCGACGACGCGGTCGCGGGCCTTGACGTCGGTGTAGCCGTCCGCGTACCCCTCGTACGGCTCGGCCGTGGCGTGGGAGAGCACGAGGTGGCTGCCGGCGGGCAGCGCGTCGGCGAAGGCCGCGACGATGCCGGCGGGGTCCTCCTCGTCGGTGACGAAGTGCAGGACGGCGACGAGCAGCAGGGCCACCGGCTCGCCGAAGTCGATCAGCTCGCGGACCTCGGGGCGGGCCAGGATCGCCGCCGGGTCGCGCACGTCGCCGAGGACGAAGCCGGCCTGCCCGGTACCGGTGAGCTTGGCGCCCGCGTGGGTGGCGACGATCGGGTCGTTGTCGACGTAGGCCACCCGGACGTCCGGCGCGACCTCCCGGGCCACCTCGTGGGTGTTGGGCGAGGTGGGGATGCCCGTACCGACGTCGATGATCTGGCGGACCCCGCCGCGGACGACCTCCCGCACGGCGCGCTGCAGGAACGCCCGGTTGGCCCGGGCGGAGAGCCGGACCTGCGGGTGCGCCTGGATGACGTGCTCGGCGGCCTGCCGGTCGACCTCGTAGTTGTCCCAGCCGCCGAGGTAGTAGTCGTACATCCGCGCCGGGTGCGGCCGGCTGGTGTCGATGTCCTCGGCCGCGAAGCCCTGCTGGCTCATGCGGTGCTCCGTTCGGTTGGTTGCGCGGTAGGGGGTGACGCCGCGGCGCGCGGGCGGCGCGGGCCGCCCGGCGGTGCCGTGCACGTTCCCTGCGGGGTCATTCGCAGGCGGCGCCGGAGCCGGCGAGCAGGAAGTCCGCCGCGCCCGCCTTGGCGCCGTTGATGAAGCTCTCCATCTCGTGACGCGTGTAGATCAGCGCGGGGCCCCCGGGGTCGGTGGACTGGCGCAGGGCGATCCGGCCGTCGCCCAGCCGCAGGGCCTCGACGCACGAGCCCCCGTTGCCGCCGCTCCACGGCTTGCTCCACCCCTCGGTGCCGAGGTCGGTGGCGGGCATGCCGTTGTAGATGCGATCCATGGTTCAGATCTCCTTACGAATCCCACCCAGGATTGCCTCGGTGGTGTGTGCCGGCGCGGCCTGCGCGCACATGCGGTCGAGCGCCTCCAGGAAGGCCGAGACGTCGTCGCGCTGGTCGAAGTACGAGGCGCCGACGAGGTTTTCGGCGTAGGCGATGTCCGGCAGCTCCGGGAGCGGGAACCGGAAGATGTGGAACGGTCCGTACATCGCCGGGTGCGGCCCGGCGGCGAACGGCATGATCTGCAGCCGTACGTTGGGCATGGCGGTGACCTCGGCGAGGCGGGCGACCTGCTCGCGCATGATGTCCGGCCCGCCGATGGGGCGGCGCAGCACCGTCTCGTCGATCACCACCCACAGCAGTGGCGCGCCCTCGCGGGTCAGCAGCGACTGGCGCTCCCGGCGGACGGCGACCGCGCGCTCGACGTCCGCGTCCGGGGCGTGCGGCATGCCGGCGCGGAGCACGGCGCGTGCGTAGCGCTCGGTCTGCAGCAGGCCCGGGACGTAGTGCGGTTCGTAGGCCCGGATGAGGTTGGCCTCGCCCTCCAGGCTGACGAACGCGCTGAACCACTCGGGCAGGACGTCCCGGAAACGGTGCCACCAGCCGGGGCGGTTGGCCTCGCGGGCGAGGGCGAGGAAGCCCTCCACCTCCTCGGCGTCGCTCACGCCGTAGACGCGCAGGAGCTTCTCCACGTAGGGGAGCTTCAGGCCGACTTCGGCCTTCTCCATCCTGCGGACGGTGGCGTGGGTGACGTCGAGGGCGCGGCCCGCCTGCTCGTAGGAGAGCCCGGCCTTCTCCCGCAGGTCGTGCAGCCGTTTGCCGAGCACGACCCGCAGGACGGTCGGTGCGCCCGCCGGACGCGCTTCCGCCACTGTTCTCCCCCTCCATGCCCGCCGGTTGTCATATGCCCGCAGTCTGTCACGCACCCCCCGGAGCCGACAGACTGATCCGACGATTCTGTAATTTGCAGATTGAACCTTGCCACACATGAGCCGTATCGCACATAGTTACGGCGTGGTCCCCTCCCATGACGCACCTTCGCTCGGGCGCCTCGGCTGTTCCATGGCCGTACGTCTGCAGGACGCCTTCCACTTCCCGGCCCGTGGCGCCTCGGTGGCCGCCGCGCGAAAACGGGTCCTCGCACAACTGCGGGAGTGGGGCATCGACGAAGTGGCGTGCGACGACGCCCAGTTGGTGGTGTCGGAGCTCTTCACCAACGCGGTCCGGCACACGGACAGCGCGAACGTCAGCTGTCAGCTGAGGGTGCTCGGTGCGCATCTGCGCATAGAGGTGGGCGACCAGGGCCGCACCCCGACGGAGCCGCGGGCCCGGTGCAGCGGGACGGACGAGGAGAGCGGCCGGGGCCTGCTGCTCGTGGGCACGCTGTCGCAGGCATGGGGGGTCCGGCCCGACGACAGCGGCCGGGGCCGTGTCGTCTGGGCCGACCTCGCCGCCGGGCGGCTCTCCCCCTGAAAGGCATCCCGGCGGCCTGAAGGCGCTGCAAAGGCACTACGAACTGCGAACTACGAACTGCGAAGGCGCTACAGCGGCAGCAGATCCGGCCGCTTGGGCTCCACGTGGTCCCCCGAGGACTCGCCGCGCAGCCGGCGGCCGATCCACGGCACCAGGTGCTCGCGCGCCCAGTGGATGTTGTCGCGCCGCACCTCGGCGGGCGAGCGGTGGTCCTCGTCCGGCCAGGCCTGGTCCGGGTCGGCCGGCACCTCCAGGCCGAGCACCTGGGCGGCCCGCAGGGCGACCCGCGTGTGCCCGTCGGGCGAGAGGTGGAGCCGGTCGTCGCTCCAGGCCCGGCGGTCCTGCACCGAGCGCAGCGACCACAGGTCCAGGACCGGGCAGCCGTGCCGGTCCGCGATGGCCCGGACGTGGGCCGTGTACGTCGCGATCTTGCCGCGCAGGTGCCGCAGCACGGGCATCCCGCGGGTGTCGAAGCCGGTGCACAGCAGGACGGTGCCCACGGAGGAGGCCAGCTCGGCGACGGCCTTCTCGTAGCGCTCGGCCACGGCGTCCGGGTCGCTGCCCGGGCGCAGGATGTCATTGCCGCCCGCGCAGAACGTCACGAGGTCCGGGCCGAGCTCCTTCGCCCGGGGCACCTGCTCCGCGACGATCTGGTCCAGGAGCCGGCCGCGCACGGCGAGGTTGGCGTAGCGGAAGTCGTGCTCGGCGCGCTGGTCGGAGAGGAGTACGGCCAGTCGGTCGGCCCAGCCGATGAAGGTGTCGTCCGGACCCGGGTCGCCGACGCCTTCGGTGAAGCTGTCCCCGACGGCTGCGTACGACCCGATCGCGCTCTTGCTGAATGAATTCGAATCGTCTGCCACGTCGGTACATCTTTCCTCTCCGGGAGTGACCTACGCCACCGTAACCAGGGGTTGACGAGCCGTGATGTATCCCACCCCGAGAAGTCCGTGTACGCGGAATACGTCGGCGCGGCTACCACAGCGGGGCGGTTGCCCGTACAACCGGTGTCGTAAGGTCGTTGAACCGCTTCGCCGGCGAGCAGTGCCGGCGGCCTAGCCCTGGGAGCGCCCGTGACGCAGACGCCGCATGTGCCGTCCACCGAGCCCGAGCTGGCGGGGGTGCGCAACTTCCGCGACCTCGGCGGTCTGCAGGCCGCCGGCGGACGGCGGGTACGGCACGGCGTCCTCTTCCGCAGCGGGCACCTCGCCCACGCCACCGAGGACGACGCGCGCTTCCTCGGCTCGCTCGGCCTGCACACGGTCTTCGACTTCCGCAACGACGCCGACATCGCGCTCGACGGCCCGGACGTCGAGCTCACCGGCGTCCGGAACGTCAACCTCCCCCTCAACGACCCGGCCCACGGCGCCGAGTTCTGGAACATGGTGCGCGCCCGCGACCTCGGGCACCTGCGGACCGTGCTGGCCGACGGCAGAGCCGCGGAGCGGATGGCCGAGACGTACCGGGAGGTCGTCACGGGCCGCACGGCCGAGCTCGGCCACGTCCTGCGCGCCCTCGCCGACGACAGCGTGCCGGCGCTGATGCACTGCGCGGCCGGGAAGGACCGCGCCGGGCTGTCCGTCGCGGTCACCCTGCTCGCCCTGGGCGTCGGCCGCGACGCGATCGAGGCCGACTACCTGGAGTCGAACGCGCCGCACCGGCGCTACCGGATGCGGCGCGCGCCGGAGTCGACGGGGCCCGAGGACCGGGAGATCGCGGAGCTGCTGTCGCCGATGTTCGAGGCGCGCGCCGCGTACCTCCACGCGGCGTTCGACGAGATGGACGCCACGTGGGGCACGGCCGACCGCTACCTGGCCGACGGCCTCGGGCTCGGCCCGGCGGCCCGTGAACGCCTGCAGGCCAGGCTGCTCACGGACTGACCCGGGGCTCCTGACCGGCGGGCGGCCGGATCACCGCGAGGCCGCCCGGCAGGGCGCTAGCGGTTCGCCACCGCCTGCTTCACCAGCGTCCTCCCGAAGTCCCACAGCAGGCCGCCTCCGCCGTGGGCGTCGTCCATGACCGCCGTGAAGGCGTCCACGAACCGGTTCACCTCGCGCTCCCCGATGACCAGCGGCGGGATCAGCTTGATCACCTCCAGGTGGTCGCCGGAGACCTGGGTGAGGATGCGGTGCTTCTGCAGCAGCGGCACCACGACCATCTGCGCGAAGAGGCCCTTGCGCGCCGCCTGGAGCATGGCCCAGCGGCTGCGCAGCCCCAGCGAGGACGGCTTGCCGAATTCGATGCCGATCATCAGGCCCCGGCCGCGGACGTCGTGCAGCAGCTCGTACTTGCCGACGAGCGCGGCCAGCCGGCCGCGCAGCAGGTCGCCCGTGCGCCGGGCGTTGGCGACGATCCGCTCGTCCTCCATCACGGAGAGCACCGCGAGCCCCGCCGCCATCGCCTGCGCGTTGGAGCCGAAGCTCGCGGAGTGCACCAGGACGCGGTCCATGGAGGAGTAGACCTTCTTGAAGATCCAGTCCTTGCCGAGGGTGGCGCCGACGGGCACGTAGCCGCCCGAGAGCGCCTTGGCCACGCAGACCAGGTCCGGCTCGACGCCCGTCTCGTGCTGGTAGGCGAAGAAGTCCCCGGTGCGGCCGATGCCGGTCTGCACCTCGTCGGCGATGAGCAGCGCCTTGTGCCGGTGGAGCAGCTCCTGCGCGGCGCGCAGGAAGCCGGCGGGCGGCTCGAGGACGCCCTTGCCCTGGATCGGTTCGACGACGAAGGCCGCCACGTCGCCGCGGGCGAGCTCCCGCTCCAGGGCGGCGAGGTCGCCGAGCGGGATCGCCGTGTCGGGCAGCAGGGGCGCGAAGCCGTCCCGGAAGCCGTCCTCGCCGTTGACGGACAGCGAGCCGGTGGTCAGGCCGTGGAAGGCGTGGGAGCAGTAGAGGATCCGCGGCCTGCCCGTCGCGTACCGGGCGAACTTCAGGGCCGTCTCCACCGCCTCGGTGCCGCTGTTGCCGAAGAACACCCGGTCCAGGTGCGGCGCGTAGGACAGCAGCTTCTCGGCGAGGAGGCCGGGCAGCGGCTGGCAGTCGAACCGGGTGAGGTCGGCGAGCGAGGCGTCGAGGACGTCGTGCAGCGCCTTGCGGACGACGGGGTGGTGCCGGCCGACGCCCATCACCCCGAAGCCGGCGAGCATGTCGAGGTAGTCCTGCCCGTCGGCGTCCCAGAAGTAGGCGCCCTCGGCCCGCTCGTAGACCTTGTCGAAGCCGATGGTGTGCAGCATGCGCGGCAGCTGGTGGTTGAGGTGCCGGGCGTGCAGGTCGTACCGCTCGCCGCCGCGCTCCGCGAGGAGCCGGGTGAGGTCGAAGCCCTTGCCGTCGGCGGCGGCACCGGCTGTGTCGGCTGTCATGCGTCGTTCTCCTTCACGGCCGCGGGGTCCTTCGCGGCTTCTTCCTTGCGGGCCAGAGCGGCGCTGATCCGGCCGGCGATCTCGGCGGGGGTGAGCCCGAGGTCCGCTAGGACCTCGCCGCGCTTGGCGTGCGGCAGGAACTGCTCGGGGATGCCGAAGGTGCGCAGCGGCACGTCGACGCCGGCGTCGCGCAGCGCCTGTCCGACGGCCCAGCCGACGCCGCCGGTGCGGCTGTTGTCCTCGACGACCGCGACGACCCGGTGGCGGGCGGCGAGCGGCGGCAGTGCGGGGTCGACGGGCTTGACCCAGCGCGGGTCGACGACGGTGCAGGGGGTGCCGCGGGCGGCCAGGAGGTCGGCGGCCTCCAGGCACACGCCTGCCATGGCGCCGACCGCGACGATCAGGACCTGTGCCTCGTCCGCGCCGGGGGCGGGGCGGGCGATGACGTCCATGCCGCCTTCGCGGGCCAGGGCCGGGACGGGCTCGCCGACGCTCTCCTTCGGGAAGCGGATCACGGTGGGCGCGTCCTCGACCCCGACGGCCTCGCGCAGCTGGGCGCGCAGCTGGGCGGCGTCGCGCGGGGCGGCGATCCGCAGGCCGGGGACGACCTGCAGGATCGACATGTCCCACATGCCGTTGTGGCTGGGCCCGTCGGTGCCGGTGACACCCGCCCGGTCCAGGACGAAGGTCACCCCGCACTTGTGCAGGGCGACGTCCATCAGCACCTGGTCGAAGGCGCGGTTGAGGAACGTGGCGTAGACGGCGAAGACCGGGTGCAGCCCGCCGGTGGCCAGGCCGGCCGCGGACACCGCGCCGTGCTGCTCGGCGATGCCGACGTCCCAGACGCGGTCGGGGAAGGCCTCGGCGAACTTCGTCAGGCCCACGGGGTGGAGCATGGCGGCGGTGATGGCGACGACGTCGGGCCGCTCGGCGCCGATGGCGAGCATCTCGTCGCCGAAGACCGAGGTCCAGGAGCGGCCGGCGGCCGGGGCCAGCGGCCGGGAGGTGAGCGGGTCGATCACGCCGACGGTGTGGAAGCGGTCGGCGTCGTCCTCCAGCGCGGGCTGGTAGCCGCGGCCCTTCTCCGTACGGCAGTGGACGAGGACGGGGCCGTGGAAGCGCTTGGCCCGGCGCAGCGCGGACTCGACGGCGGCGACGTCGTGCCCGTCTATCGGGCCGAGGTACTTGAGGCCCAGGTCCTCGAACATGCCCTGCGGGGCGAAGGCGTCCTTGAAGCCCTTCTTCGCGCCGTGCAGGGACTCGTAGAGGGGCCTGCCGATGGCGGGCAGGCCCTGGATCGCGTCCTTGCCCCAGGACAGGAAGCGTTCGTAGCCGTCGGTCGTGCGGAGCGTGGCGAGGTGGTCCGCGAGGCCGCCGATGGTGGGGGCGTAGCTGCGCTCGTTGTCGTTGACGACGATGATCAGCGGCCGGTCCTTGGCGGCGGCTATGTTGTTGAGCGCCTCCCAGGCCATACCGCCGGTCAGGGCCCCGTCGCCGATGACGGCGACGACGTGGCGGTTCCAGCGGCCGAGGACCTGGTTGGCCTTGGCGAGCCCGTCGGCCCAGCCGAGGACGGTCGAGGCGTGGCTGTTCTCGATGACGTCGTGCTCGGACTCCTCGCGCGAGGGGTAGCCGGACAGGCCGCCCTTGCCGCGCAGCTTGGAGAAGTCCTGGCGGCCGGTGAGCAGTTTGTGCACGTACGACTGGTGGCCGGTGTCCCACAGGATGCGGTCGGCCGGTGAGTCGAAGGAGCGGTGCAGGGCGATGGTGAGCTCCACCACGCCCAGGTTGGGGCCGAGGTGGCCGCCGGTCCTGGCGACGGCGTGGATGAGGAAGTGGCGGATCTCCTCCGCCAGTTCGGTCAGCTCCTCGGCGTCCAGGGTCTTCAGGTCGCGCGGACTGCGGATGTTCTCCAGCAACGACACGCGGGCCCCCTCCTCGTCTTGCGGCCTGGGCCGGGCGGCCGCACGGTCGCTGTTCCTACGGTGGCGGGTCGCCGGTCTCAGGCCACGGTGACGTGCGGCGCCCCGGGGAGGGCTCCGTCCGCCGCCATGGCATCGGCGATCTTCATTGCTTCCTCGATA
>NZ_JBAMDC010000247.1:0-9953 GCF_036961605.1 Streptomyces sp. KLMMK | reverse complement strand
GGCCCCGTCGTACGCCTCCGCCTCCCTGACGGGACCGACTGGACCGGCAGGGCTGACGGGCTGCCGCGGCAGATGAGGGGCCTCGTAGGGACGCTCGTGACCGGTGCCGACCGCCCCTTCGCGGGGCTCGGGCAGGAAGGGGTCGTACGATCCGGGGCCACCGGACGTACCGCCGGCGGGTGCCGGCACTGGGACAGGTTCGTATATCGGGTAGGGCCCGACGGGGGCCACGTAGGCGGCGTACAGGTCGTAGCGGCCGTCGTGCGGATCGTACGGGTCGTACGGCGCATACGGACCGTAGGGGTCATACGGGTCGTACGGCGGTGCTTCCGCCGCACCGCTGCGTGCGGCGCGGGGGCTGCCCTGTGCATGAGTCACGTGACGCTCCCCTGGGTCGGGCTTCGGCCCGGGACTGTAGCGGAGGGAGCGTCACTCTCCAAAGTCGGATCATCACACGGTGTCGCGACGAGAGGGGGCGTGGAGTGACCGTCAGTAGCCGAATGCCCGCGCGGTATTCGCCGCTACGGCTGTGGCCAGCGCGTCCTCGCCGATCTCCTTGAAGCCCGCCATGGCGCGCAACGTGACCGGAATGAGGTACGGGGCGTTGGGCCGTCCGCGATAGGGGGCGGGGGTCAGGAAGGGCGCGTCGGTCTCGACGAGGATGAGGTCGAGCGGGGCCACGGCGAGGGCGTCGCGGAGGGGCTGGGCGTTCTTGAAGGTGACGTTGCCGGCGAACGACATGTAGTAGCCGTTGTCGGCGCAGATCTTCGCCATGCCGGCGTCGCCGGAGTAGCAGTGGAAGACGACGGCGTCGGGCGCGCCCTCCTCGTCCAGGACGCGCAGGACGTCGGCGTGGGCGTCGCGGTCGTGGATGACCAGGGCCTTGCCGTGGCGCTTGGCGATGTCGATGTGGCGGCGGAAGGAGTACTCCTGGGCGGCCATGCCCTCGGGGCCGGTGCGGAAGAAGTCGAGGCCGGTCTCGCCGACGCCGCGGACGTGCGGCAGGGCCGCGAGGGCGTCGATCTCGGCGAGGGCGGCGTCCAGGGCGGCGTCGCCGCCGGCGGGGCGCTCGCCCTGGCGGGACCAGCCGTCGGGGTCGCCGTGGACGATGCGGGGCGCCTCGTTGGGGTGCAGGGCCACGGTGGCCCAGACGGCGTCGTGGGCGGCGGCCGTCTCCGCGGCCCAGCGGGAGCCGGCCACGTCGCAGCCCACCTGGACGACGGTGGTCACGCCGACGGACGCGGCCTTGGCGAGGGCGTCCTCGACGGAGCCGGACTGCATGTCCAGGTGCGTGTGGGAATCGGCGACCGGCACGTCGAGGGGGACCGGGAGCGGCGGCGGGGCGTCCTTGTCGTTCTTGCCGCTGCCGGTCCTGCCACTGCTGTTCGCTGCTGTTGACGCCATGCGAGCGATTCTAGGCAGCGCCCGCGGCCGTCAGCGGTGGTGCTCCCGGTACGCCCGGACCGGGTGGAGGAGGTCCGAGAGGTGCCAGTGGTGCTCCCGTCCGGGCTCACCGGGCTGCTCGGGGCTCTCGGGGTGCTCGGCGCGGGGGAGCCGTTCCCGGTGCCACGGTTCGGGGCCGCCCGCGTGGAGCGGGCCGGCGGGGGCCTGCTGCGTGGCCGGAACCTCGTGCGCGGGCCGGTGCAGGACGTCCGCGATCAGGGAGACGCGGCCGGAGCGCATGATGCGTACGACGTGCTCGCCGCAGTTCACGCAGGTGGGGCGGGTCAGCGGGGACGGCACGCGCACGCCGTCCGCGTAGTAGATGACGAAGGGCCGGCCCTCGGCGTCCGTGTGGTGCTCGATCTCGTACGACTGCTCCCAGCCGTGGCCGCACCGCATGCAGGCGAAGGAGTACGACTCGTGCGCCGTCCCGGTCTCCGGCACGGTGGGGGGTGCGGTGGCCGCTATCGACTGGACACCGTTCGAGGTTCCTGCGATCTCGCTCATGGCAGCTCCTCTTGTCCTGAGGACAAGTCTCTCGCGGGACCGGACGTCCCACATCCAGGGAACGCCCTTCCCGGCGAAGACGCAGCAGCCTATCCCCCGAATTGGGACAAACTTGGCGTCGCACTGCCCAAAGTGCCAGGCTGCCAGGCCCAAGCTTTGCTTTTCAGATTATCCCTTTACCTTGCGATGGGGCCTGTTATGGCGCATTCTTTGCCGCCACGACCGCATCGAAGACCTCGCGCTTGGGTAGACCTGCTTCCGCAGCTACGGCCGCGATGGCCTCCTTGCGGCGCTCGCCCGCCTCCTCGCGCGCCCGCACACGGCGCACGAGCTCCTCGGCGGTCAGGTCCTGCGGGCCGGGCTCGGGGGCGCCCTCCACGACGATGGTGATCTCGCCGCGCACGCCCTCGGCCGCCCAGGCGGCCAGGTCCTTCAGCGGGCCGCGCTTGACCTCCTCGTAGGTCTTCGTCAGCTCCCGGCAGACCGCCGCGCGGCGGTCCGGGCCGAAGGCCTCGGCCATGGCCGCGAGGGTGTCGTCCAGGCGGTGCGGGGCCTCGAAGTAGACGAGCGTGCGGCGCTCGGCCGCGACCTCGCGGAGCCGGCCCAGGCGCTCGCCCGCCTTGCGGGGCAGGAAGCCCTCGAAGCAGAAGCGGTCGACGGGGAGGCCGGAGACGGCCAGGGCCGTGAGCACGGCGGACGGCCCGGGCACGGCGGTGACCTTGATGTCACGCTCCACGGCGGCGGCGACGAGGCGGTAGCCCGGGTCGGAGACGGACGGCATGCCGGCGTCGGTGACGAGCAGAACGCGGGCGCCGCCCGCCAGCGCCTCCACCAGCTCGGGCGTCCGGGCGGACTCGTTGCCCTCGAAGTAGGAGACGACCCGGCCGGTCGTGTGCACCCCCAGCGCCTGCGTCAGCCGGCGCAGCCGGCGGGTGTCCTCGGCGGCGATCACCTCGGCGGCGGCGAGCTCGGCGGCGAGCCGCGGGGGTGCGTCGGCGACGTCGCCGATGGGGGTACCTGCGAGTACGAGCGTTCCAGTCACGTCTCCCATCCTCGCAGGCCCCCGGTGCCACGGGCCTCCGGCCGCGGGGGACGCGGTCCCGGAACATGCCCGTACGTGATCCGCCGTCCGACAGGGTCGTTCCCTACGATGGCGCGGTGACCAGTGACACCGCGACCCACGCCCCGCAGGGCCAGACGGCAGACGAGCGACCGCCACCGTGGCAGCTCAGACTCCGCCGGTTCGGCTACGCGGCCCGGCCGCAGCCGGATGTGCGGGCGCGGCTCGTACCGCCCTTTCCCGAGCCGGGGACGCGGGTGTGGTCGACGCTCGGCCTGCGCCCGGACGCGGCGCAGCGGCTGGCGCGCTGGTCGGGGTGGACCGGCCCGCTGCTGGTCACCCTGTTCGCGGGCCTGATCCGGTTCTGGCACCTGGGCAGCCCCAAGGCCGTGATATTCGACGAGACGTACTACGCCAAGGACGCGTGGGCGCTGTGGAAGTACGGCTACGAGGCGAAGTGGCCGGACGACATCAACGACAAGGTCATCGCGGGCTGGACGGACGTCCCGGACGCGCCGGGCTACGTGGTGCACCCGCCGATGGGCAAGTGGGTCATCGGCCTCGGCGAGTGGCTCTTCGGCCTGAACCCGGTCGGCTGGCGCTTCATGGTGGCGGTGCTGGGCACGCTGTCCGTGCTGATGCTGTGCCGCATCGGCCGCCGCCTCTTCCGCTCCACGTTCCTCGGCTGCCTGGCCGGCGCCCTGATGGCCGTGGACGGCCTGCACTTCGTGATGAGCCGCACCTCGCTGCTCGACTCGGTGCTCATGTTCTTCGTGCTGGCCGCGTTCGGCTGCGTGCTGGTGGACCGGGACACGTCGCGGGCCCGGCTGGCCGCGGCGCTGCCGGTCGGCGAGGACGGCGTGCCGCGCCCGGACGACGCGGTCGGTGACGGCCTGCGTCTCGGTCTGCGCCCGTGGCGCATCGCGGCGGGCGTGTTCCTGGGCCTGGCGTGCGCCACGAAGTGGAACGGCGCGGTGTACCTGGCCGCGTTCGGCCTGCTGATCGTCCTGTGGGACGCGGGTGCGCGGCGGGCGGCGGGGGCCCGCCGCCCCTTCCTCTCGGCGCTGCGGCGCGACGTGCCGTGGGCGTTCCTGTCGACGGTGCCGGTGGCGATCGGCGTCTACCTGGCGTCGTGGACGGGCTGGTTCGTCAACAGCGGCACGTACACCGAGAAGGACGGCTGGCAGCACAGCGGCTACTACCGGCACTGGGCCGAGAACGACGGCGGCCACAGCGCGGACGGCTTCCTCGCCGGGGTCCTCAACCCCCTGCGCAGCCTGTGGGAGTACGAGCACGAGGTGTGGAAGTTCAACACCACGCTCACCTCGCCGCACACGTACCAGTCCAACCCGTGGAGCTGGCTGGTCCAGGCCCGCCCGGTCTCGTACTTCTACGAGTCGCCGAAGCCGGGCGAGGACGGCTGCCCGGCGGACGCGGCCGACAAGTGCGCACGCGAGGTGCTCGCGCTGGGCACCCCGCTGCTGTGGTGGGCCGCGTGCTTCGCGGTGCTGTACCTGCTCTACCGGTGGGCGCTGCGGCGCGACTGGCGGGCTGGCGCGGTGCTGTGCGGGGTCGCGGCCGGGTACCTGCCCTGGTTCATGTGGCAGGAACGCACCATCTTCGTCTTCTACGCGGTGGTGTTCCTGCCGTTCCTGTGCCTGGCGCTGGCCATGATGATCGGCGCGCTCCTGGGGCCGCCGGGGTCCTCGGAGCGGCGGCGTGTGGCGGGCGCGGTCGGTGCGGGCACGCTGGTGCTGCTGATCGCGTGGAACTTCATCTACTTCTGGCCGATCTACACCGGGAACGCGATCCCGATAGAGGCGTGGCGGAACCGCATGTGGTTCGACTCCTGGATCTGACGGCCTCCGCCGGCCCCTCCGACTCCCCCGGCCCCCATCCCATCTGATGAACCACCAGCCCTGAAGGACCAGTTCCGGCCATTTCGCACCCTCTCGCCCCACCCTTCCCGTACAGTGCCAACGCAGAGGTTTAATCGGATGATTAAACCGGGCCGAGGCCCGGGCCGGGGGGCCCGGCGGTCCGGGGGGCTCGGAGGGGGCTGACACATGCACAAGGGTGCGAAGATCGCCATCGGCGTCGTGGCCGCAGCCGTGGTGGGAGCGGCCGGCATGGGCGCGTACAACCTCGTGGACGCCGTGGCGGGTGACGGCTCGACCGGCGCGCACGGGGAACCCGCACCGCTGAGAACCGGGCCGCCGACGGCGGACGAGATCGAGCGGACGGCGCGCGACTTCCTCGCCGCCTGGGAGTCCGGCGACACCGCCAAGGCCGCCCGCCTCACCGACAACACGGCCGCGGCGACCACCGCGCTCACCGGCTACCGCGAGACCGTCCACGTGGAGAAGGTCGCCCTGAAGCCGGGCACGCCGCAGGGCGCCAAGGTGCCGTTCTCCGTGAGCGCCGAGATCTCCCACGGCAAGCAGCGCTCGACCTGGACGTACGACTCCTCGCTCGAAGTCGTCCGCGGCAAGAGCACCGGGCAGGCGCTCGTCGACTGGCAGCCCTCGGTCGTCCACCCCGAGCTCACGCGCAACGAGACCCTGAGGACCGACGCGGGCGCGGCCCCGCAGATCGACGCCGTCGACCGGAACGGCACGAAGCTGGACGCCAAGGACTACCCCTCGCTCGCGTCCGTCCTGCCGCAGCTGCGCAAGCGGTTCGGGGAGGAGGCGGGCGGCGAGCCGGGCCTGGAGGTACAGGCCGTACCGGAGGGCGGGGCGGAGGCCGCGGCCAGGGCGGGGATCGCCCCCAAGACGCTGCACGTCGTCTCGCGGGGCAAGCCCGCCACGCTCAAGACGACGCTCGACGCCGGTGCGCAGCGGGCGGCCGAGTCCGCCGTCGAGCGGCACGCCGATGCGTCCGTCGTCGCCGTGAAGGCCAGTACGGGCGAGATCCTGGCCGTCGCCAACTCCAGGAAGACCGAGTTCAACACCGCGTTGATGGGCCAGACCGCGCCGGGCTCCACGATGAAGATCATCACGTCGGCGATGCTGCTCGAACAGGGCAAGGCCGCGCCCGGAAAGCCGCTGCCCTGCCCGAAGTACGCCACGTACGGGATGCGCTTCCACAACGTGGAGGAGAGCGAGAACCCCGGCGCCACCTTCGCGCAGGACTTCGCGGCCTCGTGCAACACCGCCTTCATCTCGCTCGCGGGCGAGGTCGGCGACGGGGCGCTGGCGGCGGAGGCGCGGGACGTCTTCGGGCTCGGGCTGGAGTGGAAGACGGGCCTCGCCACGTTCGACGGCAGCGTGCCGGCGGAGTCCGGGGCGGGCAAGGCCGCGGCGATGATCGGGCAGGGCAAGGTGCAGATGTCCGCGCTGAACGTGGCCTCCATGGCCGCCACGGTGCGCGCCGGCTCCTTCCACCAGCCCTACATCGTCGACCCGTCGCTCGACGACCGGCAGCTCGCCCGCGCGCCCCGCGCGCTGCCCGGCACGGTCGCGGAGCAGCTGCGCTCGATGATGCGGCTGACGGCGACGTCGGGCACGGGCGCCCGGGCCATGTCCGGGCTCGGCGGCGACATCGGCGCGAAGACGGGCTCGGCGGAGGTCGACGGCCAGGCCAAGCCGAACGGCTGGTTCAGCGCGTACCGCGGCGACGTGGCCGCGGCCGCGTACGTCCAGCAGGGCGGGCACGGCGGCGACTCGGCGGGCCCGGTGGTGGCGGCGGTCCTGCGGGCGTCGTAGCGCGCGTGCCCTCCCGGGGGGCGGTCCGGGCGGGCCCGGGCGTCCCCTTCCGCCGCGACGGCGACCGGCCGGCACGGACGTGACCGGCGGTGCCCCCTGCCGGCCGAGGACGGGACGGCACCGCCGGAATGCGCCACGGTGGCTGATCACCGTCGCGGCGGAGGTGATTGCCGCGTCCCGGCACGACAGCGCACGACGGGTCCGGCCGAGGCCGCCCCTCACGGACCGGCCCTCCTTTCCGGGGTACTCAGGTGCGAACTGAGTACCCCGGCGGTGGTGCGGCACGCGGCCCGCGCGTGAGGGTGGGCCCATGGGACAGAAGATCAGTGCGCGGGAGCTCGCCGCGGCGACGCCCTCGGGGCGCGACCGCGTCATCGACCTGTTGCGCGTGGCCTCCCTCGGGACCGTCGTGCTCGGGCACTGGCTCATGGCCGCCGTGACCGTGGACGACGACGGCCGCGCCGCCGTCGGCAACCTGCTCGCGGTCGAGCCGGAGCTGCAACTGCTCACCTGGGTCCTGCAGATCATGCCGGTGTTCTTCTTCGTCGGCGGCTTCTCCCACGCGCTCTCCTACCGTTCCCTCACGCGCCGCACCGGCGGGCCGGCCTACGCGCTCTTCCTCCGCGCCCGCCTGCAGCGCCTCCTGCGCCCCACCATGCTCTTCGTCGCCGTGTGGGGCGCCGGGGCGCTCGCCCTCCAGCTGGGCGGCCACGGCGGCGCCCTCGCGGACGTCGCCGCGCGCCTCGTCGCCCAGCCCCTGTGGTTCATCGGCATCTACCTCGCCATGGTGGCCTTCACGCCGCCCCTCCTGCGCCTCCACGAGCGGTACGGCTGGGGCGCCTTCGCCGCCCTGGTCGCCGCGGCCGCGACGGTGGACGTGCTGCGGTTCGCGGCCGGCGTCCCGTACGTGGAGTTCCTCAACTTCGGCTTCGTCTGGCTGGCCGTCCACCAGCTCGGCTTCCTGCGCGCCGACGGGCGCCTGCGCCTCCACGTGCCGTGGGCGCTCGCCGCGGCCGGTCTCGCGGGGGCGGTCGCCCTCGTGGCGTGCGGGCCGTACCCGCTGTCCATGGTGGGCATGCCCGGCGAGAAGATCAGCAACATGGCGCCGCCCACCGCCGCCCTGCTCTGCCACGGCATGTGGCTGATCGGCGCGGTCGAGCTGCTGCGCGGCCCGATGACGCGGCTCGTGGCCCGGCCCCGCGTCTGGCGCACCGTCATCGCCGCGAACGGTGTGGCGATGACGGCGTTCCTGTGGCACCTCACGGCGATGCTCGGGGTGTACGGGGCGATGCTGGCCCTGCACGTGCCCCTGCCGGAGCCGGCGGGCGCGGGCTGGTGGCTGCAGGTGCCGCTGCGCATCGCGGCCGCCGCGGCGCTCACGGCGCTCCTCGTCGCGGTCTTCCGCAAGGCCGAGCAGCCGGCGGCCCCGGCGGCCCCTGCGGTCCCTGCTGCCCCGGTTACCGCCCCCGCCGCCCGCCGCGGCACCGGGCCGGCCGCCGCCCTCGGGGTCACGCTCACGCTCTTCGGGGTGCTCGGGCTGTCCATGGTGGGCTTCGGCGGGCTGCTGGACGGGCGCTCCGCCGTCCTCGTCGCCGTACGCGTCACCGCGCCCGTCACCGTCGCCATGTGCGCCGCCGGCTGGCTGCTCGTCGAGCGGGCGGGAAGGAGAACGGCCGCGAAGACGGCGTGAGGCACGCAACATCGCGTGCGCCCCACACGCAGCGCTAGCGTCGAGGGTCATGACCCCTTTGGTCGCCGCGGCCGTCCTCATAGCCGCCGTCACCCACGCCAGTTGGAACGCCATCGCGCACGGCATCAAGGACCAGCTCCTCGCCTTCACGCTCGTCGGGGGCGGCGGGACGGTGTGCGGGCTGGCGCTGGCGGGCTTCGTACCGCTGCCGGACGGGGCTGCCTGGCCGTACCTGCTGGCGTCCGCCGTCCTGCACGTCGTCTACCAGATGCTGCTCATGCGGTCCTTCACGCTCGGCGACTTCGGGCAGATGTACCCGATCGCCCGCGGCACCGCCCCTCTCGCCGTGACCGTCCTGGCCGCCGTCTTCGCCGGGGAGACGCCCGGCGGCTGGCAGGCGGCGGGCGTGGCCGTCGCCTCGGCCGGGCTGGTCGGGCTCGCGGTGTGGGGCATCCGGGGCTCCGGGGGCCGGCCGCAGTGGGCGGCCGTCGTGGCCGCCGGGGCGACGGGGCTGGCCATCGCCGCGTACACGGTCGTCGACGGCCTGGGCGTCCGCGCCTCGGGCACGCCGCTCGGCTACATCGCGTGGCTGATGATCCTGGAGGGGGCGCCCATACCGCTGTACGCCATGGCGGCGCGGCGGGGCTCGTTCGTGGCGGAGGTCAGGCCGTTCGCGGTGCGCGGGCTGCTGGGCGGGGCGCTGTCGGTGGCCGCGTACGGGCTGGTGCTGTGGGCGCAGACGCGCGCCGACCTCGCGCCGATCTCGGCGCTGCGGGAATCGTCGATCCTGGTGGGGGCGGCGATCGGGGCGCTGTTCTTCAAGGAGCGGTTCGGGGCGCCGCGGATCGCCGCGGCGGGGCTGATGGTGGCGGGGATCGGGATGATGCTGCACGCGGGGTGACACCGCCCGCGGGGTGACACGGCTCGCGGGGTGACACGGCTCGCGGCGGGGCTCATTCCCCTCTGAACGCCTGCTGCAGGCCGATGTTGCCGATGAGGATGCCGCCGTCCACGGGGAGGGTCACACCCGTGATCCACGCGGCGTCGCGCGAGGCGAGGAAGGCGACCGCGGCGGCGATGTCCTCCGGCTCGCCGACCCGCCCCAGCGGATACTGGCCCGCCGCGCGCTCCAGGGCGCCGCTGCGGTCGTCCCAGGCGTGGGTGCGGACCGTGCCGGGGGCGACCAGGTTCACGCGCACGCCGCGGGCTGCGCACTGGCCGGCCAGGGTCCGGGTCAGGCCCGCCAGGCCGGCCTTGGCGGCGCTGTAGGCGAAATCGCCGTAGTCCTGCTCGCCGTTGACGGAGCCGATGCTGACGACCGCGCCGCGGCCGTCCCGGGCGGCGGCCAGGTGCGGCATGGCCGCCCGTACGCAACGGAACGCTCCGGTCAGGGTGATGTCCAGGTCCCGGGACCAGGCGTCGTCGGTGACGTCCTCCACGAGCGGGGGCCCGGGGTGGAACGAGTACGCGTTGTTGACCAGGACGTCCAGGCCGCCGAACCGCTCCACGGCGTGCGCCACCGCCGCCTCGACGGCCGGCCGCTCGC
>NZ_JBAMDC010000246.1:0-9966 GCF_036961605.1 Streptomyces sp. KLMMK | reverse complement strand
GCGGCGGCCGCCTCGGAGCGCGCCCAGAGCGTGGACTACGGCCTGAGGATCGTCGCCCAGGAGCAGGTGGGCCTCGCCTACGCCGGCTGGGACAGGCTGCTGAACAGGGTCGCGCTGCCGGCCTGGCGGATGGGCCGCTGGCCCTCCCGTCTCGACGCCGGCGTGGTCTCCGCGCTCACCGAGCTCTCCCGTCGCGACCGCCTCGCGGAAGGCTTCGCCTCCCGCCTGGGCGAGCGCCCGGCCTGCGATCTGCTGGAGGAGCCGGGCGCGATCGACGAGGCCGCCTCCCTGCTGGCGGCGCGGCTCTTCCACGGCGGCCCGGCCGAGTCCGGCCCCGACTGGTCGCCGGTGGCCTGGAGCCGGTATCCGGAGGAGGTCGTGGACCGCAAGTGGCGGCTGGAGGCCGCCCGCCTCCACCGCGTCCTCGACGTCCTGGACACCGTCCCCGCCCTCACCCCCGTCCCCGCGCCCCCGGCAGGCATGGCCGCCGCGCCCACCGTGGCCCGGGTGCTGGAGCGCCTGGCCGGCTCCCCGGCCGAGGGCGTCGCCGAGGAGCTGGGGGCCCGGCTCGGCGCCGAGGTGGCCCGGGAGGCCGCCCAGGAGGAGCTCGCGGCGAAGCAGAGCGCCTACGGCACGGCGGCCGACCCCTGGGTGGACGGCCTCGCGCCCCTCTTCCCGCTGCAGCCGCCCCGCAGCGGCCGCGAGCTGCTCGCCGACCACGTCACGGCCATGGTCTGCTGCGCCGCTGTGGACACCGCCGGAGCCGCCCCCGGCCTGGACTGGCTGGACGGCCCGGCCCTGCTGGTCGGCGGCGCCCGCCGCCCCGGCCTGGCCCCCACGGTCCTCAGCCTGATCGAGGACGGCGACGACGCGCCGCTGCGCGCCTGGCTCGGCGAGGTCGGGGTCCGCCCTGAGAAGCCCGTCCGCCTGGTGTGAGCCCCGTGACGTTCGGTGATCCTTCGCCCTGTCACTTACCGGGGAATTTCGCGACGAGCAGTGACGAGACGGGCGCTTTATGTGATGTGCTGGGGGCTGCCGTGCGCCAGTGATTGCAGTGAGCCACACCCGGACAGACGGAAATCGGCAGGCGTCGGGGGACGTAGGGGAGGGAGCACGCATGGGGATGGACCAGATCCGCCGCTGGGAGTCGGGGGCACTCGCACACGCCGTGTCCGACCCCTTCGGCCAGGGCCCGCTGCCCTGGCTGCGCGGCAGCGAGCACTATTTCGACGACACGGGCCAGATCATTCCCTGGTACGTGCACCCCGTCCCGGAGCGGGGCGGCGGCGGGGGCGGCTCGGGCGGGAAGAGATCCGGCGGGGTCCGCATCCCCGCTCCCCGCAACGGCGGCCCGCGCACCGCCGACGACGTCCACCTGCAGATCAAGGGCTTCGCCTCCAACAGCGCGGTCGCCCCCGGCGAGGCCATAGATTTCCGCATCACCGTGGACCCGCCGCAGCAGTTCGGCGTGGACGTCTACCGCATCGGCCACTACGCGGGCGACGGCGCCGCGAAGATCACCACCAGCCCGCGGCTGTCCGGCATCGTCCAGCCGGCGCCGCTCACCGTCGACCGCACGGTCTCCTGCCACCACTGGTGGCTCTCCTGGCGGCTGCAGATCCCCAGCTACTGGAGCCTGGGCGCCTACGTGGCCGTCCTGACCACCGCCGACGGCTACCGCAGCCACATCCCCTTCCTCGTCCGCGACACCCACCCGGCGGACCTCCTCCTCGTCCTGCCCGACATCACCTGGCAGGCCTACAACCTCTACCCCGAGGACGGCCGCACGGGCGCGAGCCTCTACCACGCCTGGGACGAGCACGGCCGGCTGCTGGGCGAGGAGGGCGCGGCGACCACCGTCTCCTTCGACCGCCCCTTCGCGGGCGCGGGCCTCCCGCTGCACGTGGGTCACGCCTACGACTTCATCCGCTGGGCCGAGCGCTACGGCTACGACCTCGCCTACGCCGACACCCGCGATCTCCACGCGGGCCGCGTCGACCCCTCCCGCTACCGCGGCCTGGTCTTCCCCGGCCACGACGAGTACTGGTCCCCGGCCATGCGCCGCTCCGCCGAGCTGGCCCGCGACTCCGGCACGTCGCTGGTCTTCCTCTCCGCCAACACCATGTACTGGCAGGTGGAGCTCGCCCCCTCGCCGGCCGGCCCCGACCACCTCATGACCTGCCGAAAACACCGCGGCCCCGGCCGCTCCGCACTCTGGCGCGACGTCACGCCCGCCGAGCAGCAGCTGCTGGGCATCCAGTACGCGGGCCGGGTCCCCGAGCCCGCCCCCATGGTCGTGCGCAACGCCGACCACTGGCTGTGGGACGCCACCGGCGCCGGCGAGGGCGACGAGCTGCCCGGCCTCGTCGCCGGCGAGGCCGACCGCTACTACCCCCGAACGGCCCTGCCCGAGCACACCCGCCGCATCCTGCTGGCCCACTCCCCGTACCTGGACGGCGAGGGCAGCAAACGCCACCAGGAGACGTCCCTCTACCGCGCCCCGAGCGGCGCCCTGGTCTTCGCGGCGGGCACCTTCGCCTGGTCGCCCGCCCTGGACCGGCCGGGCCACACCGACGCCCGGATCCAGCGGGCCACGGCCAACCTCCTCGACCGGATCTGCAAGCGCTGCTGACCCTCGCCGGGGCGCGCGCACGGACGTACGGCAGAATCGTGGTGCTTGGACAAACCACCAGGAGGACGCGTGTCCGGATTCGTAGAGAAGCCCGAGCCGATCGAGGTGCCCGGGCTGGTGCATCTGCACACCGGCAAGGTCCGCGACCTCTACCGCGACCCGGACGGCAACCTGGTCATGGTCGCCACCGACCGCATGTCGGCCTACGACTGGGTGCTGCCAACCCCGATCCCCGACAAGGGGCGGATCCTCACCCAGCTGTCCCTGTGGTGGTTCGACCGCCTCACCGACCTGGTCCCGAACCACGTCATCTCCACGGACGTGCCCGCCGGCGCCCCCGCCGACTGGGAGGGCCGCACGATGATCTGCCGCGCGCTGGACATGGTGCCGGTGGAGTGCGTGGCCCGCGGCTATCTGACGGGCTCCGGCCTCGCCGAGTACCGGCAGACGCGCACCGTGTGCGGGCTCGCCCTCCCCGAGGGCCTCACCGACGGCTCCGAGCTGCCCTCCCCGATCTTCACCCCCGCCACGAAGGCGGCCGTCGGCGAGCACGACGAGAACGTGTCGTACGAGGAAGTGGCCCGGCAGGTGGGCGCGGAGACCGCCGCCCTGCTCCGGCAGACGACCCTCGCCGTCTACGGCCGGGCCCGTGACATCGCCCGCGACCGGGGCATCATCCTGGCCGACACCAAGTTCGAGTTCGGTTACGCGGGCGAGGAGCTCGTCCTCGCGGACGAGGTGCTCACCCCGGACTCCTCCCGCTTCTGGCCCGCCGAGACGTGGCAGCCGGGGCGGCAGCAGCCCTCCTTCGACAAGCAGTACGTCCGCGACTGGCTCACCTCCCCGGCCTCCGGCTGGGACCGCAACGGCGAGCTGCCCCCGCCGGAACTCCCGCAGGACGTGGCGGAGCGCACCAGCGCGAAGTACGTGGAGGCGTACGAACGCCTCACCGGCACGACGTGGGCGTGACGGCCCTGGGGGACTGACGTCCCCGGGCGGTCGGGAGGAGCGCCCCGGCCGGCGCGCCCCTGGCCCCGCCGGAGCCCCCGGCGGGGCCGAACTGCCGGAGACCCTCGCCGGAGCAGCCGGTCAGAGCCCGGCACACTCTTCCGCCGCAACGGCGAGAAGTCACATGCGGCGCACCCGGCGGTGCTGATCTAAGAGCCCTCTAAGAGAGCCCTGCCAAGCTGGGGGCACCCCCACGGGCACCCCCCGGCCCGCGGGGGCACCCCACCCGTGCCGACCCCGCCGGAGGCACCATGGCCGAGACGGCCGTTCTCGTCGTCGACGACGACCCCGACGTACGGGCAGCCGTAGTCGACGCCCTGAGCATGGAGGGCTACGAAGTGCGCTCCGCGGCCGACGGCCTGGAGGCGCTCTCCTCCGTCGCCGCCGCGCCGCCCGGCGCCATCGTCCTGGACCTGGCCATGCCGGTCCTCGACGGCCTCGCGGTCTGCCGCCGCCTGCGCGCCCTGGGCGACCGCACCCCTGTCCTCGTGCTCACCGCCCGCGACGCCGTCTCCGACCGCGTCGCGGGCCTGGACGCGGGGGCGGACGACTACCTCGTCAAACCCTTCGCCCTGGACGAGCTCCTGGCCCGCCTCCGGGCCCTCCTGCGGCGCGCGGCCCCCACGGAGCCGGCCGGGCAGAGCGATGGCGCCGCGCTGTCCTTCGGCGACCTCACCGTCGACCCGGCCACCCGCACCGGCGACCGCGGCGGCGTCCCCCTCGAATTCACCCGCACCGAATTCGCCCTGCTCGACGTGCTGCTGCGGCACCCGGGCCAGGTGCTGCCCCGCGAGGTGATCCAGGAGCGCGTCTGGGGCACGGACTTCGGCCCGGACTCGAACTCCCTCGCCGTCTACATCGGTTATCTGCGGCGCAAGCTGGAGGCGGGCGGCGCCCCCCGGCTCCTCCACACCGTGCACGGCATCGGCTACCGGCTGGCGGAGCAGTGAGGGCCCTGAGCCTGCGCAGACGCTTCCTGGGCCGCAGGCCGCTGCGGGCCCGGCTGGCGCTCGTGACGTCCGTGGCCGTGGCCGTCGTCGCCCTGGGCGTCCTGGCCGCCGCCTACGTCGTGATCCGCTACGAACTGGTCCGCCAGCTCGACCTGCAGCTCAAGCAGCAGGCCACCCTCATCGCCCAGCAGAGCCGCACCGAGCCCGCCGGCGTCCTGTACGGCGAGTGCACCTGGCTCGCCGCGCCCGCCTGCGCGCAGATCGTCCGCGCCGACCCGGCCGCCCCGCGCCAGGACGGCCTCGTCCTGCCCGTGACGGGGGCCACCCGACGCGTCGCGGCCGGCACCCTCGGGGAGCACTACAGCAACATCACGCTCGACGGCCACGCCATGCGGATGCTCACCACCCCCGTGAAGGGCGACCGGGCGCTGCAGGTCGCCGTCCGCTCCGACACCGTCGACAAGGGCGTGCGGCAGGCGGGCCTGCTCCTGGCAGCCGTCGGCGGCGGCGGTGTCCTCCTCGCCGCGGGCCTCGGCTACTTCGCCTCCCGCACGTCCCTGCGCCCCGTGACCCGGCTCACGGCGACCGCCGAGCACATCGCCGCCACCCGCGACCCGGCCCACCGCATCGAGCTCGCCCCCTACGAGGCCCGCCGCGACGACGAGATCACCAGCCTCGCCGCGAGCTTCAACACCATGCTCGGCGAACTGGAGGAGGCCGTCGCCGCCCAGCGCCGCCTCGTCGCCGACGCCTCCCACGAACTGCGCACCCCGCTGACCGCGCTGCGCACCAACGCCGAGCTCCTCGCCCGCGCCGAACGGCTCACCCCGGCCCAGCGCGAGCGGGCCGCCGGCGCGCTCGGCCGCCAGCTCCGCGAGGTCACCGGCCTGGTCAACGACCTCATCGAGCTCGCCCGCGACGAGGAGCCGCAGCAGTTCGTCGAGGAAGTCCGCCTGGACCGGCTGGCGGAGCGCTGCACGGCCGACGCCCGCGGGCACTGGCCGGGCACGGTCTTCACCGCGGACCTGGCCGGCCCGGAGGGCGTGACCGTCCCCGGCGTCCCCGCCCGCCTCGCCCGGCTGCTGTCCAACCTGCTCGACAACGCGGCCAAGTTCAGCCCGCCGGGCGGCCGGGTCGAGGTACACCTGGCCCGCACGGGCACCGGACTCGACCTCACGGTGCGCGACCACGGCCCGGGGATCACCGCCGAGGACCTGCCCTACGTCTTCGACCGCTTCTACCGCTCGCGCCAGGCCCGTGCCCTGCCCGGCTCCGGACTGGGCCTGGCCATGGCCCGCCAGATCGCCCGCGCCCACGGCGCCGAGCTGACCGCCGAGCAGGCCCCGTCGGGCGGTGCCCTTTTCCGGCTGCGCTTTCCGCTGCCCGGGCCCCCGCCCGGCGAGCCGCCGGCCCGGACACCCGTCCGCTGAAACGCCGAAGGCCCCGGTCGTGATGACCGGGGCCTTCATGCTGGAGCGGACGACGAGACTCGAACTCGCGACATCCACCTTGGCAAGGTGGTGCTCTACCAACTGAGCTACGTCCGCATGCCCCGCGCGTTTCCCGTGCGGTGCGAGAACCACTATAGCCAACCTTGAGCGCGTGCGATGCGCGCGGCCGCGTGACGGTTCTCCGCGCCCAGCTTCGCGACGGCCGCCGAGAGGTAATTGCGGACCGTCCCGGGGGTCAGCGAAGCCCGCTGCGCGATCTCCGCTATGGGTGCCCCGCCCTCCGCCAGTTCGAGCAGCTCGGCCTCCCTGCCGGTCAGCGGGGAGTCGCCCGCGCTGATCGCATCGGCCGCCAACTCGGGGTCCACGTAACGGCTTCCGCCGTGCACCGTCCGGATGATCTCGGCGAGCTTCTGCGCCGAGACGGTCTTCGGCACGAACCCCCGCACGCCCACTTCCAGCGCCCGCTTCAGATGCCCGGGGCGGCCGTGACCAGTCACGATCATGGTCCGGCAGCCGGGCAGTTCGGCCCGCAGGGATGTGGCGACCGCCACACCGTCGGCACCCGGCATCTGCAGGTCGAGCACCGCGACGTCCGGCCGGTGCGCCCGGGCCATCGCGAGCGCCTCCGGACCCGATGCGGCCTCCGCGACGACCCGGAGATCCTCTTCCAGGCCCAGGAGCGCGGCCACCGCCCCACGGATCAAATGCTCGTCATCCGCGAGCATGACCCTGATCGGCGTGATGTTGACGCTCATGCCGTCCCCCCGTTCACCTGAACCTCCTCCTGAACCCGGCCCGGATTCCCGACCGGAGCCCGGTCCGGGACCGCGGCGCCCTCCGCGCCCTCCGCCCCGGTCAGCGGCACCCGCGCCGTCAGCCGGAACGTCGCATTGGCCTTGTGCTCGTACGTGAGCGTGCCGCCCAGCACCGTGAGCCGCTCCCGCAGGCCCGCCAGCCCGGAGCCGTTCCCGGACCCGGGATCGCCGTCCGGCTCCCGCACCCCGTCGTTCTCCATGATCAGGACGGCTTCCGCGTCCGCGACGACCCGCAGCCGCACGGCACACCGCCGGGCGTCCGCGTGGCGCAGCACATTGGTGGTGCCCTCCCGGACCACCCAGGCCAGGACCGACTGCACCGGCGGCGGCAGGGACTTGCCCGCCGTGTCGTCGATGCGGCAGTCGATGTCGGCCGCGGAGAGCACGCCCCGCGCCCCCACCAGCTCGGTGTGCAGATCGGCCTCGCGGTAGCCCCGCACGACCTCGCGGACCTCGCGCTGCGATTCCTGGGCGATGCGCTGGACCTCGGTCATCTGGGCCAGGGCGGCGTCCGAGCCCCGCCGGGCCAACTGGCAGGCGAGCTCGCTCTTGAGCGCGATCACCGCGAGGTTCCTGCCCAGCACGTCGTGGAGATCCCGGCCGAACCGCAGCCGCTCCTCCGCCACCGCCAGCCGCGCCTGCGCTTCCCGCGCGGTCTCCAGCTCCCACATGACGTGCAGCATCCAGCCCGACAGCCGCACGACGTACAGGCAGCACAGGGTGACACCGAGCACCGTCGCCGTGATGGCGGCCGCGGCCTGCCAGCCGGCGCCGAGCGCCAGCACGCCGAGGCCCAGCAGCAGCGCCATGGCGGCGCTCGCGATCACGAACCTGCTGGCCTTGCGGACCAGCAGGGTGAACGGGCCGAAGGCCGACAGACTGCCGTTCCACAGGAACAGGCCGATCGTGGAGGAGTGCTCGTCGCCGTAGACACTGAACGAGATCACCATGCAGGCGAGCGCCATGACGAACAGCAGCACCTGCCCGGCCAGGGGCCACCAGGGGGCGGGCTTCTTCCACAGATAGTGGTCGATGGAGCGGCGGAATATGGAGATGCCCAGGACACCCTGCAGGGTGTAGATCCCGCCCAGCGCCAGGATCCACGGCCGGGTGAGGCCGGAGTTCATGAACACGCCGGCCGTGCCGCTCGCGGGGAGGAAGACGGGCAGGACGTAGAGCGTCCACCGCATATAGCTGTCGACCTTGGCGACCCTGCTACGGCCCCGCCACTCCTGCACCCGCGTCCACAGGCCCATGAGCCTCACGCCCCCCTTGCGTTCCCGCGGTCAGCGCCGCGGCTCCCACCGGAACCACCGGTGGGTGCTGTACCCGGCGATTATCGTCCAGGCGATGCCCGTGATGATCGCTCCCACGGCGTCATAGGTGTCCATCCCACCGAGCCAGCCGCCGCGCACCAGCTGGACCACCGGGGTCAGCGGCAGCAGCTCGCAGATGCTCGCCATGGTGTCCGGCATGACCTCCAGCGGCACCATGAGCCCCGAGCCCATTACGGAGATCAGCATCAGCGGGGACGTCACCAGCTGGGCGCTCTCCACCGTCTTGGCCCAGGACGTGGTCACCGCGGCCAGGGCTATGGACATCGCCAGGCCGAGCAGGATCCCGACCGCCATCAGATCGGGCCGCTCGACCGCCCGCAGGTCCAGCCAGGACACGCCTGCGACGACCAGCAGCACGCACTGCGCCAGCGCCACGGCCACGGACGGGAGCGCGGTGCCGGTGAGTATCTCCGCGTCTCCGGTCTCGCCGGTGCGGAGCCGCTTGAGGACGAGCTCCTCGCGGCGCGTCACATACGCGCTGACCAGGTTCTGGTAGACGGCGAACAGCAGGATGTAGCCGAAGGCTCCCGTCAGGGCGACCTCGTTGACGGACATCCCGGCCTTGCCGAGATCGAACTGGCCGATCGCGCGCCGCATCGCCCAGACCATGAACACCGGCATGAGCAGGGACACGTAGAGAGCCATCTTGTTCCGCCCGAGCAGGGTGAGCTCGGCGCGGCCCAGCGACAGCATCCGCGGTACCGACGTCGACATCGCCATCACGCCTTCTTCCCTGCAACGGAATCCACACCAAGACCGGCACCGGCGGACGCCACGGGCTCACCCGTGCCCGCGCCGGCTATCGCCAGGAACGCCTCCTCCAGCGAGGCGGCCCGCGCATCGAGCCCTTCGAGCTCCACGCCCTTGTCCCGGGCCCAGAGCAGCAGCCCCGTCAGCGTCCGCTGCAGCTCCTTGGTCTGCAGCTCTATCCGCCCGTGCTCCTCCTCGTGCCCTATGACGCCCAGTTCGGCCAGTGGCGGCATGTCGCCCACGAACCAGCCCACGGGCATCGCGAAACGGATCCGCGCGGGGTAGGAGCCGATCACGGCCTCCGGGGTCCCGGAGGTGACGATCCGGCCTTCGCGCATGATCGCCAGGCGGTCGGCGAGGGCCTCGGCCTCCTCCAGGTAGTGCGTGGTGAGCAGCACGGTGGTGCCTTCGGCGCGCAGCCGGCGCACCAGCTCCCAGGTGTTGTGCCGGGCCTCGGGGTCAAGGCCGGTCGTCGGCTCGTCGAGGAAGAGGACCTCGGGGCGGCCGAGGAGGGCGAGCGCGAGGTCGAGGCGGCGCCGCTCCCCGCCGGAGAGCTGCTTGATGCGGACGTCCCGGCGGCCGGCGAGGCTGACGAGCTCCAGGGCCTCCGTCACGGGACGGGCCCCGGTGGTGCAGCCGGCCCACATCCGGACCGTCTCGGCGACGGTCAGGTCGGAGGGGAAGCCGCCTTCCTGGAGCATGACCCCGATCCGCGGGCGCACGGCACGGCGCTCCGCGTAGGGATCGTGGCCGAGCACGCGCACCTTGCCCGCGGTCGGCTTCGCGAGGCCCTCCAGCAGCTCGACCGTGGAGGTCTTGCCCGCACCGTTCGTGCCGAGCAGGGCGAACAACTCGCCGTGCCCCACGGTGAACGAGACGTCCCGCACCGCTTCGAAGCCCTTGTCCCCGGCCGGGCCGTAGCGGCGGCGCAGCCCCGAGACGTCGATCACACTGTCCCCGATATCCATGATCCAAGCCTCCCGCCGGATCCGGTCCGGGAGCAGTGCGGCCTGTCATGGCTTC
>NZ_JBAMDC010000245.1:0-9971 GCF_036961605.1 Streptomyces sp. KLMMK | reverse complement strand
GGTCGCGAGGACCTGGTGCGCGAGGTGCACGGCGCGCTCACCGGCGCCGCCGGACCCGCCGTGATGATCGCCATGCTCACCGGCATCGGCGGCGTCGGCAAGACCACCCTCGCCGTCCACACCGCCCACCTCGCCCGCCCCGACTTCCCCGACGGCCAGCTCTACGTGGACCTGCGGGGCGCCGGCGCCGACCCCGCCGACAGCGGCAGCGTCCTGGCCCACTTCCTCCAGGCTTTAGACGTCCCCGAGACCGACATCCCCGACGACCTGGAACAGCGGGCGGCCCTCTACCGGTCCGTGCTCGCCGACCGGCGCGTGCTGCTCCTCCTCGACAATGCCCGCGACGCGGCCCAGATCCGCCCGCTGCTGCCCGGCACCGCAGGCTGCGCCGTGCTCGTCACGACCCGCTCCCGGGCCATCACCCTCGGCGGCGCCCGCCACTTCCACATCGGTGTGTCCAGCGAGCCGGAAGCCCTCTCGCTGCTGGCCGCCATCGCCGGCGAGGAGCGGGTCGCCGGCGAGCCGCGCGCCGCGCGGGCCCTGGCCGCCTCGTGCGGCCACCTGCCGCTGGCCGTGCGCATCGTGGCCTCCCGCCTCGCCTCCCGGCCGGGCTGGACGCTCGCCTCGCTCGTCGCCCGCCTCGACGACGAGCGCCGCCGCCTCGACGAGCTGCAGGCCGGCGACCTGACGGTGGAGACCACCTTCCGGCTCGGCTACACCCACCTGCCGTCCGACCAGGCCCGGGCCTTCCGTCTGCTGGCCCTCGCCGACGCCCCCGACCTCCCGCTGGACGCCGCGGCCGCCCTCCTCGACCGCGACGACTTCACCGCCGAGGACCTCGCCGAGGGCCTCGCCGACGCCGGCATGCTGGAGTCGTACGCCCCCGGCCGCTACCGCTTCCACGACCTCCTGCGGCTCTACGCGCGTCGTCAGGCGGAACGCACGGAAACGCCGCAGGAGCGGAGCGGGGCCGTCTCGCGCCTCCTCGACCACCTGCTCGCCACCGTCGGCAACGCCTCCCGCGTCCTCGAACCCGACCACGCCCTGCACCGCCACCTGCACCCCGTCGCCGCCCCGGGCCTCGCCTTCGCCGACGCCGACGAGGCCCGGCAGTGGCTGCGCCGCGAGCACATCACCCTCGCCGCCACCCTCGCCCAGTCCGTGCGCGAACTCCCCGGCGCGCTGCGCGCCGCGGGCGACCTGCTGCTCACCTGGTCCGGCCTCATCGAGGGCCCCGCCCACCGCGACGAACTGCGCCGCCTGTCCGAGCTGACGGCCGCCGCCGCGCGCGAGGCGGGCGACGCGTGCGTCGAGGCCCGCGCCCGGTACACCCTCGGCAACCTGCACTACCTCACCGACGTGTACGAGGCCGCCGAGCGCGAGCTCTCCGAGGCGCTGCGCCTCGCGGAAGCCGCCGACGACCCCATGTGCCGCCACCTCGCGGCCAACGCCCTCGGCATCCTCTGCTTCGCCACCGACCGCCCCGCGCTCGCCCTGCCCCTGCTCGAACAGGCCCGCGTGCTGTGCGACGTCCTGGGCGACAAGGGCAGCGAAGCGCGGGTGCTCGCCAACGCCGCCCGCGTCCGCCTCGCCCTGGACCAGCCCCGCGAGGCCGAGCGCGACGCCGCCGAGGCCGTCCGCCTCGCCGAGGCCACCGGCAACGGCCCGACCGTCGCCCTCACGCTCTACCAGCACGGCTGCGTCCTCCAGAAGACGGGCCACCCCGACCTGGCGGCCCGTCAACTACGCGACGCCCTCGGCTACTTCATCGAACAGCAGCAGCGCGGCTGGGAAGGGCTGGCCTGGGCGCGCCTCGCCGAGTGCCGGCTGGCCGAATGGTGCGACACCGACGCCGTCTCCTGCGCCGAACAGTCCCTGCAGATCGCCCGCGAACTGGGCAAGACCTACTGCCAGGGCCTGGCCCACGCGGTCCTGGGGCGGGCCCTGCCCCGCCTGGGCGACCCGTCCCGTGGACGGGACCACCTGCGCGAGGCACTGGCCCTCTTCGAACGGCTCGGCGTCCCGGAGGCGGCGTGGGTCCGCACCCTCCTCGCGCAGACGCCGGCACCGACACGCTGATCCGCGGGCACGGGCCCTCCGTCAGCGGACCGCGCGGTTCGGGGCGCCGCCGTTCACCGGCTGCGGCGCCGGGCCGGGATCGGGGAGGTTCTTGAAGAACTCCGAGGACTCGCGGCGGCGGATGCGGAACACCGCGTCGAGCAGGGCGTTCGCCGACCGGGACGAGCCGTCGGACCCGTCGGTCCCGAGTCCCCCCGCCCGCCACGCGAGGTACACGCGGGTGAGCTCGATCTCGGTCTCCCGCAGCAGGATCCAGGAGACGTCCCAGCGGTAGAGGGTCTTGAGCGCCGTCGTGATCGCCACCAGGAACCCGGCCCCGGAGATGGCCACGGACTTGCCCGGGAACTCCAGGGCGGTCAGCACGGGCAGCGCCGCGCCGACCAGGATCACCACGGCACCGCTCAGCCGGTAGAGCCGCCGGTGCCACCCGGCGCGGACGTCGTAGAAGTCGATGACGTCCAGGACGTACCGCTCGGCGGCCGCCGTGAAGCCCTCCTCCGAGTTGCGCCAGCGCGGCGCGGTCGCTCTCAGGCCCAGTTTCCTCAACACGCTTTTCCCCCACGTTCACAGGGCTGACACGGGCAGGTATCCGGAGAAGAAGACGTTGCTGACCGACTCCCGCGCGGCGCGCTCCTCCTCCGGCGAGTGGACGGTCCATCCGATGACGGGAAGGCCCCGCCGCTGCCAGAAGCGCAGGGCCCGCGACGGCAGGGCGTCCAGTTCGAAGCTGATGAAGCCGGGGCGGGAGACGGCGTTGGTGACCATGGACCGGCCCGCGGCGCGCAGGACCGGCGGCGCGGACCGGAGGGCACCCGCGATCTGCCCGACCGGCACACCGGGGAGCATGCGGCCCAGCCGGTGGACCGTACGGGGGTCGAAGGACTGCACGGCCACGCAGCCGCCGTAGCCGCGGAGCGCCGCGACCACGGCCCGTTCCAGGCCGGACGCCCCGGCCACGCCCCACCGGCGCACGTCGACCATGACGGGCACGCGGCCGGCCACCACGGCCAGCACCTCCGGCAGTGTGGCGGGCAGGTGGGACCCGAGGGCCGAGGAGGCCACCGCCCGCAGTTCCCCCAGCCGCAGGGAGGTGACGGGCAGCTCGCGGCCCGACGGCAGGCGGACCGCGGCGTCGTGCACGACGGCGAGGGCGCCGTCCCTGGTCAGCTGCACGTCGAGCTCGAAGGGGACGCCGTGCTCGACGGCGCGCCGGAACGCGGCCATCGAGTTCTCCGCCACGGCGTCCGGGCCCCCGTGCAGGCCCCGGTGCGCGATCGGCCGGCTCAGGTGCCAGGGGAGATCTCGCACGGTGCCCTCCGGAACGCTCGTCACGACGGTGTCGCGGGCCGGGGGGCGTCGCACAGCCGCTGGAACGCCGCGAGCATGCGGGTCTCGGCCCGGGAGAGGGAGTTGTGCACGCCGAGCAGGTGGTGGAGCTCCTCGAAGCGTACCCACGCGTCGCGGTAGCCGAGGCGGCGCAGCGCCTGGACCCGGTCCGGGGAGAAGGACAGCAGACCGGTCAGCGGCCCCAGCGGGCCGGGCGGGACGATGGGCACGCTGGGCCGGATGTCGATGCGGGTGACGCGGCTCGCGGCGTGCGAGCTCACGACGGCGTCCGGGTGCAGGTGGACCACCACCACGACCTCGCAGTGCTCCTGCTCCGCGAAGGCGCGCACCGGCGTCCGGTCGCCGGGGCCGCCGAGCCCGCCGTCGAGGTAGGCGCAGCCGTCGACCACCCGCGAAGGGAAGATGAACGGCAGCGCGGCGCTGGCGAGCACGGCTTCCCGGATCTGGTGCTCCGGATAGCCGTTGATCGGCAGCACGTCGCCCCGCGCGCCGCCCAGCCACCGCAGCACCTCCATGAGGTGGCGCAGCCGTACGGGCAGCGACTCCGTGCGGGCCAGCGGGTAGGCGACCACCCACAGGGGCCGGCCGGCCCGGATCGCGGCCGCGTCCACCGCCTCGTTCACCAGCTCCTCCAGCAGGCCGACCCGGCGGCGCAGGCCCAGCAGCCGCGAGGCGAGCAGCCGGGCCTGCCGGGCCGTGCCCTCGGCCGCCGCCCCGGCCGCGTCGAGCGGCAGGCCCTGGTCGGCGAACGGCGCCACGCCCGACTGCGTGGAGAAGCGCTCCCAGAACTCCGCCAGGCGCAGGGTGCCGGTCTTCAGGTCCGGAGCGCTGACGAGCACGGCGCCGTTGAGGGCGCCGATGCTGGTCCCGGCGACGGCTGCGATGTCGAGGCCCATTTCCGCGAGGTAGTCGCAGACGCCCAGCTCGTACGCGCCCTTGGCGCCTCCGCCGGCCAGCACCAGGCCGATGCGCAGGGAGCCGGCCGGCCGGAACGGCGGCCGGGTCCCGGGCGCGGCGGCGGGGCCGTCCGGGCCCGGTGCCGCCGTGGGCACGGGGGCGGTGTGCCCCGGCGCCACGCTGCTCGCGCGCTCCGCCCAGGTGGAGAAGGTGCGCTCGACATCCTGTGCGTCACTCACGTCCCGCACCGCCCTGTCCACCGTCGTCGGACTCCGCGAGCTTGCGGAGCCGGATCCGCCGCTGGCGCGCCTCCGCGAACTGCTCGGCCACGATGCGCCGCACGAGCTGCTCGACGCTCAGGCTGGACGGCAGGAAGAGGTCGCCGCTGCCGCTGCTGTCGCGCAGGGCCTGCCGCGCCGCCTCGTCGGCCCCGGATCCGGCCACGGCCAGCTCCGCCGCCCGGGCCAGGGCGGCGGTCAGCGGCCCGGCGGCGTCCGACAGCTCCTCCGCCACGCCCAGGCCGAGCAGTTCGGCCACCATCAGCCGGTGGTTCTCGCCGGGCAGGTCGCGGACGGCGGTGGTGAGCATGGCCGGCAGCGACTTGACCCCCTCGAACCACGGCACGGGCGGGTCCTGCAGCATGCGCTCGGTCAACTGCCGCTGCATGAGGGCCTCTCCGCCGCTGAAGGCGTACGTGCCGGCCGGGCCGGAGGCCACCTCGCGGGCGAGCAGGACCGCGCCCACCAGCCAGGGCAGGCCCGGGTCGGGCCGCGGGTGGCGCCAGCGGCGGGCCGCGGCGTCCATGGCCGTACGGGCCTCCAGCGCCGCCAGCCGGCGCTCGTGGTCGGACAGGAATCGGCCCGTGTCACCGGCCAGCCGCGCCAGGACCGCCCCCAGCTCGCCGATCGCGTCCGCCGACCACTGGACGGACGTCTCGACGCGCTCGATCCGTTTCTTGGCGTCGTGCACCTCTTCTGCGACCTCGGCCACCACGAGGTCGGTCACGGTCATCCGCTCGCTGAGGTGCGTCAGCCAGCGCAGCGTGAGCTTCTGGGTGCTGAGCATCCGGTCGCGGACGGTCCGTTCGCGGATGCGGTCGCGGCCGGTGGCGCGGCCGAGCAGCCGGGCGAAGAAGCCCTCGCGGGCCCCGGCGCGCGCCAGGTCGTTCGCGGTGTGCAGGTCGTTGGTCAGTTCGAGGAGCAGCCGGTCGTCGACGAGCGGCACGCCGCGGGCGACGATCTCCAGGGAGAGCGTGTCCTCGGGGGCCGTCACGGCGCCTCGTCCGGGACCAGGAAGACGAACGCCTTCAGGTGGTGCTCGGGCGCCTCGCCCTTGACGGCGTAGGCCGGTGCGACGACGAAGCCCGGGGACCCGGTGTCCTGTCTGTTGTACGGCTGGTAGTCGCCCTCGGCGAGGGCTTCGACGTCGACGTCGAACTGCAGGGTGGCGGGCAGTTCGACGGCGGCCATGTCCCGGACGATGCCGTTGGCCGCGTCCACGGCCTTGCGCAGCCGGGGCTCGACGCCCTCGGTCGCGTAGCCGCGCTCCGCCAGGGTGGACAGCACGCCCTCCGTCGTCGCGGCCGCGCCCTGCCGGGCCGGGGCGAAGAGGAGGTGCACGGTCTCGGCGACGGCGCGCGCCCGTGCGGCCGGCATGCCGCCGGCGATCCGGTCCCACTGCCGGGCGTCGGCGGGGCACAGCTCGCGGGCGAGGTTGCGCAGGTCCTGGTCGACCAGCCGCTGGTAGCGCTCCTTGATCTGGGAGTGGCGCCGGTGCATGTCGCTCGGCGCCTCCCCGGTGGCGATGGCGTCCCGGACGCCCGCGGAGCGCAGCAGGTCCAGCAGGGTCTCCACCTGCCGGATCCGCGCCTCCAGGTGCTCCACGTGGGAGGCCATGACCGTCACCCCGTCCGACAACTGGCCCACCGTCTCCCGCAGGCGCGTGATGTCGTGCTGCGCGGAGCCCCTCCTGGGCTTGGCGTTCTGCTGCTCGGCCCGTGCGTCCGTGCCGTGCTGCCACGACTCCACCGCCACCAGCCGCTCGTGCAGGTCCCGCAGCTGGCCGAGCCACCACTCCTGCGAGTACTGCCCGCTCGTCGCCGCTCGCATGGAGGGGGCGGCGGGCTGCTCCTGAGGGGCCTCGTGCTCGTTCCACCCGTAGTGGTCGTACATGGCTCGGCTCACCTTCCTTGGGAGGGGTCGGGGCGGTCGGTGCTGCCGCGGCCGTAGAGGTCGTCGAAGGCGACGTCGGCGCTGCGGGCGGCTCCGGACCGGCGGTCGCGGACCTCTACTTCGATCTCCGTCGTCCCGAAGGAGAACGCGACGTCCAGGGAACGCCGGCTCGTGGGCAGGCCGACCGAGCCCGAGATATCGGGAATGACTTTCCCGATGGCTTCGCAGCCCTCCTCGTCCGTGTATTGCGGGTCGTGTGCGTACGTGGCGTGGATCGTCACCTGGACCGAGGTCCACTTGGGGAATACCGCCACGGTGCTCAGCGCCTGGTGATCGGTCGGAACGAGATCGCCGCGCCGGGCCATCACGACGAAACGGTCATTGCACTTCTCGTTTCCGTCGTCGTCGATGAAGAATTTCTCCAGGGGGTCGGTGCCGTGCCGGAACGGCATGCTGCAGCCGAATCCGTAGGTGTATTTGGAGCGCCGGCCCCAGATGATGGACGGGTCGTAGGCGAAGTGCACGGCGCCGCCGAGAACGGCGACGGCGGGGTCCATCGGCGTGATCACCCGGACTTCGTGGCCGAAGCGCTGGGCGATGCGGTCGCGGAGGTAGGTCGAGCGGGCGAATCCGCCGACGAGCAGCATTTGCTCGCGGCCCACCGGCGGCCCGTCGCCGGACGCGGCGGCCCGCTGCCGTTCGATGGTGCCGAGGATGGGGCGCACCACGGATTCGAAGAGCTTCGTGACCTCGTGGGCGGTGATCTCGATGTAGTGCGTCTCGCCCGAGGCGAGCACGGTCAGCCGGGACTTGGTGGTCTCGTCGAGGGCGTCCCAGATCTTGCCGGGGATGCTGACGAGCACCGTGTCGCTGATCACGGGGGTGCCGTCGGCGGCGGTCTCGGAGACGAGCCGCACCTTCTCGGTCTCCCAGTCCGACTCCAGCTGCCCGACCTCCTTGGGGAAGGCGGCCACCAGTTGTTTGAGCTGCTGTTCCCCGAAGCGGTCGGTGAGGATGCCGGTGACGAAGGCGTGGTTGACGTAGGCGGAGCCGAGGCGGTCGCCGTCGGCGACGCGGGTCTCCTTGAGCTGCCCGGGGCCGACGCCCTCGGCGCGGATCTGGTAGCTGGTGATGTCGACGGTGCCGCCGCCGCAGTCGACGACCATGAACCGGCTCCCCGGGGTGCCGACCTCCAGCTGCCCCTCGGGGCGGTCCGGGCCGAGCACGGTGCCCGCGTTGAGCGCGCAGTAGACCGCGGCGGCCTCGGGCTCCTGCACCAGCAGCAGCCGCTCGGCGTCCCCCGGGAGCCCGGCCGAGACGGCGGCCGTCCGCATGAACTGCCGGTCGGCCTCGGTCCACATGGCGGGGATGGTCAGGCACCAGCGGATCTCGTCGGCGGTGTAGGCCGCGCCGCCGACGGCGTAGCGGCCTATCTGGTCCAGCGCGGCCCCGCGGACGTGCATGAGCATGGCGGTGACGAGGTCCTTGACGGTGTCACGGCGTGCCCCCGCCAGGCGGCCCTGGAACTCCGGGATGTCCGACTTTCCCTCGCGGCCGTGAATGGCCATCTTGAACTTGCTGGCGTAGCCGAAATTCTGGGGGTTCCCGCGGGCCAGTTCGCGATCCCAGGCATTGCGTGCCTTTTCGCCGAACTTCACCGGTTCGCCCGCCCGGTCGACCAGAACGGCGCTCAGGTCCTTCGGGTAGGTGTGGCCCCCGGATTGTGTGAACGGCTGGTAGACCACGACCCGGTGTCCCGCCGCGTCCTGGAGCGCGGAGACGGTGGCCCAGGCGAATCCGGTGCCGTGTGTTCCGAAATCGATCGCGACGATCACCTTGGGTTTGAAAATCGCACCACGTGTTGACGGCGTCATGGCTCCCCCGAGCTCCGCACAGTTGCCGACAGGTGCTTGAGGGTACACGTCACTCCGGGTGCCCGGGAGCCCATTCGCGGAATGGCTTCCACCTGTACGCGGCGGGGCTCCGCAGAATGGATTCCCTTGCTATCGACACCGATTGGGGGAGGCCGGGAACGCGGGCGGGGAGAGCGGCTGCGCTATTCGTAGATATATCCGTTCGATCTCTCTCCGGTGTCGTGCGGCGCGTTATCCCGGCAAACCCCCGTTGATCTCGACGACCTGACCGGTGATGTACGAGGCCCGGTCCGACACCAGGTACGCGACCAGGTCGGCCACCTCCTCGGGGGCGCCCGCCCGGCCGAGCGGGATCTGCTCCAGATGACGCTCCGTCACCGCCTGTGGCAGGGACGCCGTCATGTCGGTGGTGATCAGCCCCGGGGCGACGACGTTGGCGCGGATGCCGTACCGGCCGGCCTCCTTGGCGAGCGAGCGGGTGAAGCCGATGATGCCCGCCTTCGAGGCGGAGTAGTTGGTCTGCGTCGCGCTGCCGCTGACGCCGGCGATGGAGGAGAGGGTGACGATCGCCCCCTTGCGGCGCTTCATCAGCGGGAAGACGGCCGCGCGGCAGATGTTGTACGTGCCGTGCAGGTTGGTCTCGATGACCTCCCGCCACTCCTCGTCGGCCATCAGCGCGAGGGGCCGGTCGCGGGTGATGCCCGCGCAGGTGACGACCGCGCCCGGAGGGCCGAGCTCGCGCACGGCCGCGGTGACGAACTCCCGGGCCGCTCCGGCGTCCGCGACGTCCGCCTGCTGCGCGTACACCCGGGCGCCCGCCGCCAGGGCCGCCTTCGCGGCGGCCTCGGCGGCGCCGGAGTCGGAGCGGTAGCAGAAGGCGACGTCGTGACCGTCCTCGGCGAGCCGTGTCACCACCGCCCGCCCGATGCCGCGCGAGCCACCGGTGACCAGGGCCACCGGCCGCGGTGCGGCACCGGGTGCCGGGCCGCTCGGCGCGGTGCCGGCCGCGGCGCTCATGCCGCGGACCGGCTCGCGACCCGGTCCCGCACCAGCTCGGCGATCCGCCGGAAGGAACCCAGGTCCGCGAGGTCGGAGTCGTCGATGCGGATGCCGTACTGCTCCTCGATGCGCACGGCGATCTCCAGGGAGATCAGCGAGTCCACGTCGAGGTCCTCCTTGAAGCGGGCGTCGTCGGTGACCTCCTCGACGGGGAGTTCGAGGGCGTCGGCGACCACGGCGCGGAGCTCTTCGACGTCGAGGGGGGAGGTCGTGGGCTGAAGGGTCATGGCGGGTCTCCGGATCCGGGGGTCGGGTCTTCGGTACGGGAAATCTGTTCGGGGAAAAGCGAGTTGAGCGGTCAGGGGGTGGCCAGGGGGTGGTCAGGGGACGGTCAGGGGGCGGTCAGCAGCAGCGCCGCCGCGGCATCGTCGCCGGCGCTCCCGGCCCAGGCCAGGACCGTGCCGTCCGTCGCGCCGTCTTCCGCGCGGCGGTCGAAGTGGGCGACGGCCGCGGCGCACTGCAGCACGCCCAGGGCGCCGGAGCAGCGGCCGAGCCGGCCCGTCAGGTCGACGGCCGGCGCGCCCGCAGGAGCACCGGCGGCGTC
>NZ_JBAMDC010000244.1:0-10062 GCF_036961605.1 Streptomyces sp. KLMMK | reverse complement strand
GCGGCTCGGCGCTGCCGCGCGGCGGAGAAGCGGGGTCTCCGTCGGGGGTCCGGGTGCCGCTCGGCGCGGGGTCGCCGGCGCGGCGATCGGTGCTCACAGGGTGCTCCAGTCCTGATCGGGATAGCGGTGCACGGGCGCCGACACATCGTCCAGCGCACGGCAGATCTCGTCGGGAAGCGTAAGGCTCTCCACTGACAGCGCGGTCCTGAGCTGCTGTGCGGTGCGCGCGCCGACGATCGGGGCGACGACGCCGGGGCGGTCGCGGACCCAGGCGAGGGCGACCTTCAGGGCCGTCGTGGCGAGGCCGTCCGCGGCCGTGGCGACGGCGTCGACCACGCGGCCGGCGGTCTCGTCGAGGTAGGGGGCGACGAAGGGGGCCAGGTGCTCGGAGGCGCCCCGGGAGTCGGCAGGCGTCGCGTGGCGGTACTTGCCGGTGAGCACGCCGCGGCCCAGCGGGGAGGACGGCAGCACGCCGATCCCGAGGTCGAGCGCGGCGGGCAGCACCTCCCGCTCGATGCCGCGTTGCAGCAGGGAGTACTCCATCTGCGTGCCGGCCAGCCGCGTCCGCACGCCGGGGGCGGCGAGCTGCCACGTGGCGGCCTTGGCGAGCTGCCAGCCGCAGAAGTTGGACACGCCGGCGTAGCGGGCGCGGCCGCTGGCGACGGCGATGTCGACGGCCTGCAGGGTCTCCTCGACGGGTGTGTGGGGGTCGAAGGCGTGGATCTGCCACAGGTCCACGTGGTCCGTGCCGAGCCGCTCGAGGGAGGCGTCGAGCGCGGAGAGCAGGTAGCCGCGCGAGCCGTCGAAGCGCCGGTCGGGGTCGGGGACGCTGCCGGACTTCGTCGCGATGACCAGGTCGCGGCGGGGCACGAGGTCCTCCATCAGCTGGCCGAGCAGGTACTCGGCGGCGCCGTCCGCGTATACGTCCGCCGTGTCGACCAGGGTGCCGCCGGCCTCCCAGAAGGTCTTCAGCTGCTCGGCCGCGCCGTTCTCGTCGGTGTCCCGGCCCCAGGTGAGCGTGCCGAGCCCGATCCGGGATACCCGCAGGCCCGTGCGGCCGAGATGCCTTAGTTCCATGAGCGCTGAGGTTACTGGCCGCGGCCCGCGCCGGGGCCGCCTGTGGACAACGCCCCGCGGCACCCCGTGGACCGCGCGCCGCGGACCCACTCCGGAGGGGGACGGCGGCCGGTCGGTGACGTACCCCGCGTCTCCGCGCTACAGTCCCCGCAACAACGACGTTACTGATCGGTAAGGGGAGCCCGCCATGAGTGGAATGAGGCTGGGGATCAACCTCGGTTACTGGGGCGCCGGCATGGACGCCGACAACCTCGCCGTCGCCCGCGAGGCCGACCGGCTCGGCTACTCGGTCTGCTGGGCCGCGGAGGCCTACGGCTCCGACGCGGCCACCGTCCTGTCCTGGGTCGCCGCGCAGACCGAGCGCATCGACATCGGCTCGGGCATCTTCCAGATCCCCGCGCGCACGCCCACCATGACGGCGATGACCGCCGCGACCCTCGACTCGCTCTCCGGCGGCCGCTTCCGGCTCGGCCTCGGCGTCTCCGGCCCGCAGGTCTCCGAGGGCTGGTACGGCGTGCGGTTCGACAAGCCGCTCGCCCGCACCCGCGAGTACGTCGAGATCATCCGCAAGGCCATGTCCCGCGAGCGCCTCACCCACGAGGGCGAGAACTGGACCCTGCCGCTCCCCGGCGGCCCGGGCAAGCCCATCAAGCTCACCGTCCACCCCGTGCGCGAGCGCATCCCGCTGTACATCGCCGCCATCGGCCCGAAGAACCTGGAGCAGACCGGCGAGATCGCCGACGGCGCCCTCCTCGTCTTCTTCGCCCCCGAGCACGCCGAGGAGACCACCCTCGGCGCGCTGCGCGCCGGCCGCGCCAAGGCCGGCAAGGAGCTGGAGGGCTTCGACGTCGTCCCGACCGTCCCCATGGCCGTGGGCGACGACGTCGACGGGCTGGCCGACCTCTTCCGCCCGTACACCGCGCTCTACGTCGGCGGCATGGGCAGCGCCAAGCAGAACTTCTACAACAAGCTCGCGCAGCGCATGGGCTACGAGAAGGCCGCCGCGGAGATCCAGGAGAAGTACCTCTCGGGCGACAAGGCGGGCGCCGCCGCGGCCGTCCCGCGCGACCTGATCGACTCCACCGCCCTGATCGGCTCCGTGGAGCGCATCGCCGACCGCATGCAGGCCTATGCCGCCGCAGGTGTGACCACCCTGTCGCTCGCCCCGGCGGGCTTCACCCTGGACGAGCGGATCGCCGGCCTGCGGGCGGGTGTCGAGGCCCTGGAGCGCGCCGGCCTGGCGTGACGGACGAGCGGAACCCGGCGGCCGTGGTGGGGGCTCGGGGTGTCTTCCCCGCCACGGCCGGTACAGAGGACAACGCCCGTACGGGCGCCGGGTTACGCGCCGCGCACCGCCTCCGGCGTCGCGCATTCGGCCGAGCGGACGCCGCCCCGGATTTGCCGCTTCCCCGGCATGGCACTTGACTCGGGTTTCACGGGACATACGCGAAATGCGCCGTGAACGGAGGTGTGTCCGTCATGCTCTCGGCCAGAAGCCTGTTCCAGGAGATCCTCGACGACGACGAGGCCTACCGGCTCTTCTGCTCCATCGCCGCCAGCGGCGAGGCACAGGGCGGCTGGGAGAACGCCCGGATCGCCGCCCTCGTCCCCGGGGAACAGCGGGCCCTCGCGCCGAAGATCGCCCGGCACGGTGCCGATGAGGACAAGCACGGCCGCATCTTCGAGGCCCTGCTGCGCAGACGCGGCCTCGCCCCGGCCCCGGTGCCGGCTGGGACCGACTACACGATGCTCCTCGAACGCCGCGGCATCGGCCTGCCCCACGTCCTGCTCCGCGGCCAACGGCCGCTGACCGAGGAGGACATCGTCACCTACCTCGCGCACAGCCGCGTCACCGAACAGCGCGCCGCCGACCAGATGCGGATGCTCACCGCCCACTTCGGCGACCACCCCGAGGTCGGCAGGGCGCTCCGGATGATCGCCGACGACGAGACCAACCACCTCGCGTACTGCCACGAGGAGCTGCTGCGCCTGGCGCGCGCCGGGCACCACCGGACCATCCGGGCGGTGCTGCGCGAGAGCGCCCGCGCCGAGATCCGCGTCTACCGGGACGTGAGCCTGGCCTTCATGGAGCGCATGGGCGCCCTCCTGGGCTGGTCCCGGCCGAAGGCCCTCGCGCTGTCGCTCGGCATCCGGGCGCTGCACCGCTACGAGCAGCTCGTCGGCTGGCGGCGGATGGTCACCTTGCGCATGCCGCGGCGCCGCAACGCGCTCGGCGGACCGGCGGAGACGGCACCGGAGTTCGCCTGACGCGGCGGGACGGGGCGGGGCCGGGGCGGGCGGGGCCGCTCCCTCGGCACCGGTCTCCGCCGGTGCCCCTACAGCCAGCCGCGCCGCTTGAACATCCGGTGCAGCCAGACCACCAGCCCCGCCATCACCGCGACGACCGCCGGATAGCCCCACGGCCGCCGCAGCTCCGGCATGTGGTCGAAGTTCATCCCGTAGATCCCGGCGATCATCGTGGGGACCGCGGCCATGGCCGCCCACGCCGAGATCTTGCGCATGTCGTCGTTCTGCTGGACGCCCATCTGAGCCAAGTGGGCGGACAGTATGTCCGACAGCAGCCGGTCCAGGCCCTCGACCGACTCGTTCGCCCGCATCAGGTGGTCGTTCACGTCGCGGAAGAAGGGCTGCGAGCGCTCGGGCACGAACGGCACGCCCGCGCCCGCCAGCCGCGCCATCGGATCGGCCAGCGGCGCCGAGGCCCGCCGGAACTCCAGGACCTGGCGCTTGAACGAGTAGATCCGCGAGGCGGTGTTGCGGGTGTCCCCGCCCAGCGGGGCGAACACCTCCGCCTCCAGCTCCTCCAGGTCCGCCTGGAGCTCGCCGGCCACCTCGATGTAGTGGTCCACGACCGCGTCGCACACCGCGTACAGCACCGAGGTGGGCCCGTGCCGCAGCACCTCCCGCTCCTGCTCCAGCCGTTGCCGCACCTGGGCGAGCGGGCTGCCCTCGCCGTGCCGCACGGTCACGACGAAGGAGTCGCCGACGAACAGCATCAGCTCGCCCGTCGTGACCGTGTCCGCGTCGTCGTCGTACGTGACGGGTTTGAGCACCAGGAACAGCGAACCGTTGTAGATCTCCAGCTTGGGTCGCTGGTGGGCCTTGAGGGCGTCCTCCACCGCCAGCGGGTGCAGGTTGAACTCGCTGGTGATGAGGTCGAACTCCTTCTCCGTCGGCTCGTGCAGCCCGACCCACAGGAAGGAGTCTCCCGCGGCGCGCGCCTCGTCGAGGGCGTCGGAGAAGTCGGCGGGGCCCTCGGTGCGGCGCCCGTCCCGGTAGATTGCGCAGTCCACGATCACGCAGGGCATTTTGCCGCTGATCGCGCCTTCACACACGACACCCGGCAGGAGCGGCGCGGAAACGCTCCGCGGGGGCGGACGGCCGCCGCGGGCACGGGAATCCGCCGCGGGCACGGGATTAGGGTGGGCGCCATGCCCACGCTGATCCTGGTCCGGCACGGCCGGTCCACCGCCAACACCGGGGGAGTGCTCGCGGGACGGACCCCCGGCATCGCCCTGGACGAGCGCGGCACCGCCCAGGCCGCCGCCCTCCCGGACCGGCTCGCGCAGGTACCGCTCGCCGCGGCCGTCACGAGCCCCCTGCAGCGCTGCCACGAGACCCTGGCGCCCCTCCTCGCCGCCCGCCCCGGCCTGCCGCTGCACACCGACGAGCGCGTCGGCGAGTGCGACTACGGCGACTGGTCCGGCCGCACCATCTCCGAACTCACGGCCGAACCGCTCTGGGAGGTCGTCCAGCGCCACCCGTCCTCCGCGGCCTTCCCCGGCGGCGAGTCGGTCCGGGCCATGCAGGCCCGCGCCGTCGACGCCGTCCGCGACTGGAACGACCGGGTGGAGGCCGGGCACGGGCACGACGCCTGCTACGTCGTCTGCACGCACGGCGACATCATCAAGGCGCTCGTCGCCGACGCCCTCGGCCTGCACCTGGACCTCTTCCAGCGCATCGCCGTCGACCCCTGCTCCGTCACGGCCATCCGCTACACCCGGCTGCGCCCCTTCCTGGTGCGCCTCGGCGACACCGGAGACCTGCGCGGCCTCGTGCCGCCGGAGGAGGCCCCCGCGCAGGCGCGGAGCCCCGAGGCGGACGGCGTCGTGGGGGGCGGGGCGGGGGCACCGTGATCGCGCCGCGCAGTAGGGTGGTGGCGCGGCACAGTCCGCCTCTCCACCCTTGACCCGGCACCCGGAGAAGACCCGACCGCCCGAACCGCCCCGAACCAAATGGAGCAGGACGTTGTCCCGTCAGGTGTTCCTCTACGACCCGCCGGACCGTTTCGTCGCCGGTACGGTCGGGCTGCCTGGCCGCCGCACCTTCTTCCTCCAGGCCACCGCGGCCGGCCGCACCACGAGCGTCGCCCTGGAGAAGGCCCAGGTGGAAGCGCTCGCCGAGCGCATCGACGAACTGCTCGACGAGGTCGTCCGGCGCACCGGCGGCAGCGCCCCGGTGCCCGCCGTGGCCCCCGCCGAGCTCAGCGACACGGCCCCGCTGGAAACCCCCGTCGAGGAGGAGTTCCGCGTCGGCACCATGGCCCTGGCCTGGGACGGCGAGCACCAGCGCATGATCGTCGAGGCGCAGGCCCTCGTCGAGCTGGACGCCGACACCGACGAGGACCTCGCCGAGGCCGAGGAGCGCCTCCTGCAGGACGAGGCGAACGGCCCGCCGATGCTGCGCGTGCGGATCACCGGCACCATGGCCCGCGCCTTCGCCAAGCGCGCCCTGGAGGTCGTGAACGCCGGCCGCCCGCCCTGCCCGCTGTGCAGCCTGCCGCTCGACCCGGAGGGACACGTATGCCCGCGCCAGAACGGATACCGCCGCGGGGCGTGACGCCGCGGAGCGTGACCCCGCACGAACTGCTGGCCAAGGGCGAGCTGACGGTGCGCGGCCGGATCGCCGAGGCGTCCAACGCGGTGCTGTACTGCACGGTCGAGTACGCGGGCGTGAGCGCCGCCTGCGTCTACAAGCCCGTCGCGGGGGAGCAGCCCCTGTGGGACTTCCCCGACGGCACCCTCGCCCAGCGCGAGGTCGCCGCCTACGAGCTCTCCGAGGCCATGGGGTGGGGGCTCGTCCCGCCCACGGTGCTGCGTGACGGCCCCTACGGCCGGGGCATGTGCCAGATGTGGATCGACGCCCCCGAGGACGCGGAGGAGGGCGGTGAGCGCCTCCTGGCTCTGGTCGAGGGCGCGGAGCCGGGCCCCGGCTGGAAGGCCGTCGGCCTGGCCGACGTGGGCGGGGACCGCACCGCGCTGCTCGTGCACGCCGACGACGAGCGGCTGCGGCGGCTGGCCGTCCTCGACGCGGTGATCAACAACGGCGACCGCAAGGGCGGCCACCTGCTGCCCGCCGCGGACGGCCGGCTGTACGCCATCGACCACGGTGTGACCTTCAACGCGGACGACAAGCTGCGGACGCTGCTCTGGGGCTGGGCGGGGGAACCGCTGACGGAGGAGGCGCTGGAGGCACTGCGGCGGCTTTCGGCCAATCTGGCCGACGGGAGCCCCTTGGCGGGGCGGCTCGCCGAGCTGATCACGCCCGGGGAGATCGAGGCGCTGCGGGGGCGGGTGGCGGAGCTGTTGCGCACGGGGCGGCACCGTGAGCCCAGTGGGCAGTGGCCGGCCATTCCGTGGCCGCCGGTGTGAGTGCTGGTCGAAGCACATCTTTCGTGCTTGCCGCAAGAGCGCCTGTTCGGCCAACAGCCGGATCCGGTTCGTATCCGGAACATGCGTCCGGTTACGCTCGTGACATGCATGCCTGGCCCGCTTCTGAGGTTCCCGCCCTGCCCGGCAGTGGCCGCGACCTCCGGATCCACGACACCGCGACCGGCGGACGAGTCACTCTCGCCCCCGGCCCCGTCGCCCGTATCTACGTCTGCGGCATCACGCCGTACGACGCCACCCACATGGGACACGCGGCGACCTACAACGCGTTCGACCTCGTTCAGCGCGTGTGGCTCGACACCAAGCGGCAGGTTCACTACGTCCAGAACGTCACCGACATCGACGACCCGCTCCTCGAGCGCGCCGTCGCCAACGGCGACGACTGGACCGAGCTCGCCGAGCGCGAGACCGCCCTCTTCCGCGAGGACATGACCGCGCTGCGGATGCTCCCGCCGCAGCACTACATCGGCGCCGTCGAGTCGATACCGAAGATCGTTCCCCTGGTGGAGCGGCTGCGCGACGCCGGTGCCGCCTACGAGCTCGACGGCGACGTCTACTTCTCCGTCGAGTCCGACACGCACTTCGGCGGGATCTCCGGCCTGGACGCCGAGGCCATGCGCCTGCTGTCCGCCGAGCGCGGCGGCGACCCGGACCGACCCGGCAAGAAGAACCCCCTGGACCCCATGCTGTGGATGGCCGCCCGCCCGGGCGAGCCCAGCTGGGACGGCGCCTCGCTCGGCCCCGGCCGCCCCGGCTGGCACATCGAGTGCGTCGCCATCGCCCTGGAGTACTTCGGCATGGGCTTCGACGTCCAGGGCGGCGGCTCCGACCTCGTCTTCCCGCACCACGAGATGGGCGCCTCGCACGCCCAGGTGCTCACCGGCGAGCACCCCTACGCCAAGACCTACGTCCACGCCGGCATGGTCGCGCTCCACGGCGAGAAGATGTCCAAATCCAAGGGCAACCTCGTCTTCGTCTCCGCCCTGCGCCGCGACGGCGTCGACCCGGCCGCGATCCGCCTCGCGCTCCTCGCGCACCACTACCGCGCCGACTGGGAGTGGACCGACACCGTCCTGCACGAGGCCGTGGAGCGCCTCGGCCGCTGGCGCGCCGCCGTCTCGCGCCCCGACGGCCCGTCCGCCGACGCGCTGGTGGAGGAGATCCGCGAGGCCCTCGCGGACGACCTCGACTCGCCTCGCGCCCTCGCGGCCGTCGACCGCTGGGCCGCCGCCCAGGCCGCCGACGGCGGCACCGAGGAGGGCGCGCCCGGCGTCGTCTCCCGGGCCGTCGACGCGCTGCTGGGCGTCGCGCTCTGACGCGCTGACACTGCATGACCCCACAGGGGGCGCTCCCCACCGGGAGCGCCCCCCCTTCATTTGTGAAGATCTCCGCGTGTGCGGTGTGGTGCTCCGCGGGCTGTGCTTCCGTGAGCCGGTCGGCCGATCAGCCGGCCTCCGGGCCCCGTCGGAAGGACGACCGCCATGGCAGCTTTCCTCTCCCGCCGAAGACTCCTGGGCGCCGGTGCGGCGCTGGGGACGCTGGCGGCCGCCGGCCCCCTGGCCACGGCGGCCCGCGCGGAGCCTGCCGGAGGCCTGTGGCCCACCGAGTTCCCCCTCCCGGACGGCTTCCGGCCCGAGGGCATCGCGACCGGTCCGGGACCGTACGCCTGGTTCGGCTCGCTCGGCGGGGGCTCGCTCTACCGCGCGAGCCTGGCGACGGGCCGCGGCGAGGTCGTCCCCACCGGGACGGACGCCATGTCCATCGGCATCAAGACCGACCGGCACGGCCGGGTCTTCATCGCGGGCGGGGCCTCGCGCCAGCTGCGCGTCGTCGACGGAGGCAGCGGGCGGATCCTCGCCTCCTATGAGGTCGGCAGGCCCGCCACCGTGATCAACGACGTGGTGCTCACGCCCGGCGCCGCCTGGTTCACCGACTCGACCCAGTCCCAGCTCTACGGTCTGCCGCTCGGCCCGCGCGGCGAGCTGCCCGCCCCGCGCGACGTGGTGACCCTGCGGCTGAAGGGGGAGTGGGCGGAGGCCCCCGCCGAGGGCTTCACCACCAATGGGCTGGAGCGCACCCCCGACGGCCGCGGGCTGCTGGTCATCAACGTCTACGCGGACGGCGGGAGCCTCTACCGCGTCGACCCCCGCAGCGGCGACGCCCGCCGCGTCGACCTCGGCGGGGCGAAGCTCCCCGACGGGGACGGCGCCCTGCTGCTCGGCCGCACGCTCTACGTCGTCCAGCAGATCCAGAACGCCGTGGACGTCTTCCATATGGACGCCACGGGCCTGCGCGGCACGGCGGTCACCCGGATCACGGACCCGCGGTTCCGGATCCCGACGACGGTCGCCGCGTACGGCAACCGCCTCTACCTGCCCAACTCCCGCTTCACGGAGCCGCCGACGCCGACGACGGACTACAACGTGGTGGCGGTGCGGCAGGTGCACTGAGGAGGCGGGCCCCCGCGGCCCCCTGCGTGCCCTTCAGGCGGGCAGCACCGGCGGCCGGCCCTGCGTCCAGGTGATGCGCAGGGCCAGCCGCCGGAAGCGCCAGCGGCCGTCGGCGCTCCGGACGGCCTCGGCCTCGCAGAGCCCGCCGGACACGAAGAGCCGTTCCGCCGGCCCCCCGCCCTCCTCCTCCGGGCCGCCGTCCTCCTTCAGGACGTGGGTGCTCAGCTGGTTCCAGCGCAGAGCGGCGCGGTCGCCGTCCAGCTCGACGTCGAGGTTCGTCCCGAAGTGCACCGTCCGTTCGAAGAGCGCCATGGCCCCGCCGGTGGACGACAGCTGGGCGTCGATCCCCTCGTACACGCCGACGGGCGTCTCGCTCCACGCGTCGTCGGTGAAGAAGGTACGGGCCCACGCGGTGTCGAACGGGCCCTCGTCGAGCGAGCGGAGGTAGCGGGTGACGAGGCGTTCGACGGCGGCGCGGTCGGTGAGGGCACGGAGCTGTTCGTGCATCTGGTTCAGGTCCATGGCCAAAGCTTCTGCCCTCAACCAAACTTGAGGTCAAGCCCCGTGAGAAAGGGAACGGGCACGCACCGTCGTGCGGTGCGTGCCCGTTCCCCTTGACCTCTACGGCCTGTGCTCAGCGCGCGTTGAAGTACTTCGCCTCGGGGTGGTGGATGACGATGGCGTCGGTGGACTGTTCGGGGTGGAGCTGGAATTCCTCGGAGAGGTGGACGCCGATCCGTTCCGGCCGGAGGAGGTCGGCGATCTTGGCGCGGTCTTCGAGGTTGGGGCAGGCTCCGTAGCCGAGGGAGAAGCGGGCGCCGCGGTACTTGAGCGCGAACATGTCT
>NZ_JBAMDC010000243.1:0-10166 GCF_036961605.1 Streptomyces sp. KLMMK | reverse complement strand
CGCCCCGCGAAGGCCCGGTCCGGCCGCGGGAGCCGCCGCCACACGGGCCTGGGCTCCTGGGTGGTGATCGCCTGCGTGCTCGGTGTGCTCGGGCTCTGCGCCTACCGGGTCGTGGTGCCGTAAACCCGTGGGGCGCCTGTGGCCGTGCTCGCGGCCGCCGCCGGCGCAGCCCGGCCGAGGTGAAGGCGGCGGCCGGGCCCGTCGCGGCGGGTGCGGACGCCGCCCGCAGGGCCCGGGTCGTACGCGGAGACGCCAGGCGGCCCGTAGGCACTCTGGCGTCGCTGCTGTCCCCGGCTCTACCGTTGGCCCCGGTAGGCACATTCGGAACAGTGCTTGCCATGAGCGCTTGTCATGAACTTGCCAATTCAAGAGGTGAGCCGTGTTCCTGCGCCGCAGACGCGCCCGTCGACTGCGCCGACTCAGCGTCGTCGCCCTCCTCCTCGGCGTCGTGGCCGCCGTCGCCGCGGGCCCGGCCCGGGCGACGCCCGATGCCGAATCCCGGAAGCCGCACCCCCTCGTCCAGCCGATCGATCCGCAGCACTGGCGCAACCCCGACGACATGACCTGGGCCGAATACCGGTCGGTCCCCGGCACCGACTGGGCCGACCCGGACCGCAAGCCCACGCAGCGCAAGTTCAAGGGGGCCCTGGTCCTCCTGGACTACCCCGACGAGGAGTTCTCCGTCAGCAAGCCGGCCGGCGCCGCGCGGTTCGGCAATCCGCTGCCCAGCGCCTCCGGCATCCCCCGGGCGCAGGTCCCGAAGTTCTACGAGGACTTCCTCAACAAGCCCGGTGCGCTCAACCACGGCCACACCATCAACGAGTACTGGATGGAGGACTCCGGCGGCCGCATGGGCGTCGCGCTGACCTCCTTCGGCGTGTACCGCATGCCGTGGAAGTCGTACCAGTACGGCATCGAGCCCGGTATGAACCCCGGCGCGTGCCCCGTGGGCGACACCTGCGGCAAGGACATCCGAGCCGACGGCAAACGGGCCTGGACCGACGAGGTGGGCGCCGACAAGGCCGGCGAGTTCGACTTCGTCTTCTACCTCACCGCCGGCGTGGACGAGTCCTCCGCCTGGCAGGAGTTCGGGCAGATGAAGTTCCGCTCCGAACGGGACGTGCCGGCCGCCTGGGGGCCGCCGTCGCCCATCGCCTCCGGCCTGAACTCCGCCAGGACCCGCTACGTGCCCTGGACGTCCTGGCAGGCGGCCGCCCGCATCTGGCCCAACGCGGCGAACGGCTCCTCCACCCAGGCCGAGAGCTCCGGCATGGCCACGTTCGCCCACGAACTCAGCCACATCCTGGGCATCGGCGACAACTACAACAACCCCTACGGGACCCCGCTCAGCCGCGCCTACACCGGCATCTGGGGCATGCTCTCCCGCGGTTCGTTCAACGGCCCCGGCGGGCCGCACACCCGCTGGCAGATACCCGCCAACGCCGGCGGCTCCATGGGCGCCCAGCACGTCCTGCGGGACAAGATGAAGCTCGGCATCGTCGACGAGAAGAACGTCCTGCGCCTGGACCGCGACGCCCTCAAGGACTCCGGGCTCGTCGTCGCCCGCGTCACCGCACGCTCGGCCCCGCCCGGCGAGAAGGGCCTCACCGGCGTCAACATCACCATGGGCCGCGACCTGTCCCCGGCCTGCGACCGCACCACCGACCCCCTGTGCGACGGCGGCGGCTACGACAACTACACCGTCGAGGTCGTCGACCGCATGGGCATGGACTCCTTCACCCCGGACAGCGGCGTCCTGCTCAGCAAGACCAAGAACGCGGACCGGGCCCCGTTCGCCTGGGTGGTCGACGCGCACCCCGAGGACATCGGCCTGCTGGACTTCACCCGCCCCGACGGCACCCCGCAGAAGATCACCATCGGGGACTACCGGCAGCTCAGCGACGCGCTCTTCCACGCGGGCGCCGACTCCGGCAGCTCCTACGAGTACGTCGACGAGGCCAACCGGCTGCACTTCTACGTCCTGAACGTGCGGCGCGACGCCACCGGCGTGCTCTCCTACGACATCGGCGTCAAGTCCCTCGACGGCGCGGGGCCGCAGGCCCGCGGGCTCGCGCTCGGCCGCGGCACGGTCAAGAGCGACCCGGCCGGGGGACGGGCCGTGTGCACCTTCGACCTCGCCAACACCGGCAAGGCCGCACCGCAGAGCGATCCCACGCTGTCCTCCGACATCTACCGGCTGTCCGCCACCGCCTCCGGGCGCGGCTGGTCCGCCTGGCTCCCCAACCGCCTGACCACTGCGGCCTCCGGCTCCTCGGTCCCCGTCGAGGCCGCCGTCACGGCCAAGCCGGGCGCGGACCGGAAGGGCACCGTCACCCTCACCGCACGGTCGGAGAGCGACCCGACCAGGACGGCCAGGGCCACGTGCTCGCTGACGAAGCCGGGCAGGTCCACCTGATCAGGCGAAATCTCCCCTGAAAGGGGACCTGCCCGCCGGGCGCCCGGTCTACTGAGGCCGATCAACCGCACAAGAGCGTGCGGTGACTTCGGCAAGGGGAAGTGATGAGGAAGATTGCGACCGTGTTCGCCGCCCTGGCCTTCGGGTTCGTCGCGGCGTCGCCCGCGAACGCGGCGGTGCACAGCCAGTGCGGCAAGTACATCTGTGTGATGACGGCACATCACAACCGCTTCGTCCAGGACATCACGGTGCGGACCAAGGACGGCCTGCCCGGGACGCTGCGGTCCTACTGGGGCAACTTCCACTCGCCGAAGGTCAGCGCGGCTTCCCACCGGTGGGAAGTGGGCTACGAGCAGGCGCAGTCGAAGCTCGTGTGCGGCGGGCTGGAGCGCGACGGCCGCAGCATCGAGGACGGCATCTGCGTGACGATCTGACCCCTGACGCGGCCGCAGGTGCGGACGACGGTGGCCCGCCCGGTTCCGGTTCACGGATTCCGGGCGGGCCACCGTGCGTGAAGCGGCGGCGGGGCCGTTCGGCCGGACGTTCGGGGACCGTTGGGCCCGCGCGGAGGAGGGGCTTGCGGAGAGACGGTGGGTACGCGCCGCGGACAGCACGACGGTGGCGCCGGCCGATCCCGTACTCACCCGGAGGAAGCACGCCATGCCCCGTACCGTCATCGCCGGACTGGACGGCTCGCCCGAATCGCTCGCCGCCGCCGAGTGGGCCGCACGCGAGGCCCGGCTGCGCGGGCTGCCGCTGACGCTGCTGCACGCGCTGGAGGACTGGTCGCCCACCTACGGCCTCGCGGCGCTGAGCGGAGTGGAGTTCGACCCCGCGAGCTGGGCGGGCTCCCTCCTCGCGGAGGTGTCCGGGCAACTGGGCGGGGAACACCCCGGCCTGGACATCCGCACGGAGCAGCTGGAGGGGCGGCCCGTCGAGCGGCTGGTGGCCGCCGCGAAGGAGGCCGAGGTGCTGGTGCTCGGCTCGCGGGGGCTCGGCGCCCTGAGCGGCTTCCTGACGGGGTCGGTGTCCATGTCGGTCCTCGCCCGTGCCGAGCGGCCGGTCGTGCTCGTACGGGCGGGGGAGCGGGCCGGGCGGGAACAGGAGGCGTACGGCCGGGAGACGCGCGGCGAGGAGGCGCGCGACGGGGAAGCGTACGGCGACGTGGTCCTCGGCGTGGACCTCGCCCGCCCGTGTGACGAGCTGTTCGCCTACGCCTTCGAGGCGGCCGCGGCCCGTGGCGCCCGCCTGCGGGTCGTGCACGGCTGGAGCCTGCCGCCCCTGTTCGGCTACGACCCCGCCGCGGTCGACCCGGGGCACATCGCCGGCCTGGCCACGCGCGAGTCGACGGCGCTCACCGACGCACTGCGGCCCTGGTGCGGCAAGTACCCGGGCGTGCCGGTCGACGAGCAGTGCGTGGTGGGCCGTCCCGGCGAGCACCTGACCGAGGCCTCCGCCACGGCCTGTCTGGTGGTCGTGGGCCGCCGCGCGCGCCGCTCGGTCATCGGCGCGCGCCTCGGGCCCGTCACGCACGCCGTGCTGCACCATGCCACCGCCCCCGTCGCGGTCGTCCCGCACAACTGAGGTGCCGGGATCCGCACAGGGCCGTGGTGTCCGGACGGAGTCACTCGTCCGTGTGGCCGCGGCCTCCGGTCCCTGCCACAGTGGCGGACAGGCCGGACAGTGGCCACAAGGAGAAACCGTCGCCCGCCCCATGGAGGCCCTGTGTCCGGCGTGATCACCGTTGGCGTGGACGGAAGCGAGCACGGCAAAGCCGCCGCGGACTGGGCCGCCGCCGAGGCGGAGCGCCGGGGCATGGAGCTGCGCCTCGTCCACGCCTGGGTGTGGCAGCCGCTGGACCTGCCCGTCACCGCGGACACCGAGGTGCAGCAGCGCTGGGCCGAGACGCTGCTGCGCGAGGCCCGGGCCCGGGTGACCGCCCGGTGCCCCGGGGTGCCGGTGACGGCCCGGCTCCTGCCCGCCGATCCGGTCCCCGCCCTGGTCGCGGAGGCGACCGAGGCCGACATGCTCGTGCTCGGCTCGCGCGGGCACGGGGCGCTGATCGGCTACCTGATCGGTTCCATCGCCCTGCACGTGCTGCGGCAGGCCCGGGGGCCGGTCGTGCTCGTGCGCAGCCAGGGCGAGCAGTCCGGTGACCGGGGGGAGCCGCTCGCCGGGCCCGGCGAGGCGGTCGCCGGGCGCGTTCCCGAAGCGGACGAGGTCGTGGTGGGTGTGCCCGGGGCGGAGGAGGAGGCCGGAGCCGTCCTGGAGTTCGCCTTCTCGGCCGCGGCCGCGAAGGGAGCGGCCCTGCGCGCCGTGCGCGCCTGGTCGATTCCTCCGGTGTTCGCCTGGAGCCCGGCGTCCATGCGGCTGGCCGACGAGGCCGGCGGCCTCGAACCGCTGGAGAGGAAGCGGCTGGCCGACGCCCTCCAGCCGTGGCGCGAGCGCCACCCGCAGGTCCAGGTCGTCGAGCACGTCGAACTGGGGAGCGCGGCCCAGGTGCTGCTCTCCGCCTGCGAACGCGCCGCCCTCCTGGTCGTCGGGCGGCACGCCTCCGGGCCGCACGTCCCCCAGCGGATCGGCCATGTGGCCCATGCGGCCCTGCATCACGCCCCGTGCCCGGTGGCGGTGGTCCCGCAGCCCTGAGGCGGGTGCGGGACCGCCCGGCCGGCCGTCAGGCGAGGACGGGAGCCAGGAGCTCGGCGGCCTTGCGGACGAGTGCGTCGTCCCCCGCCGCCTTGGGCTCGTGCTTGGTCGTGAGGACGGAGACGACGACCGGCGACTTCTCCGGGGTCCAGACGACGCCCACGTCGTTGCTGGTGCCGTAGCTCCCGGAGCCGGTCTTGTCCGCGACGGTCCAGCCCTTGAAGCCGGCGCGGAACTTCCGGTCACTGGTGGTGTTGGCGAGCAGCCATCCGGTCAGCCGCTTGCGGTCCGCCGTCTCCAGGGCGTTGCCGAGGACGAGCTGCGCGTAGGTCCGGCCGATGGCGCGGGGGGTCGTGGTGTCGGTGATCCGGTCCGGCTCCGCCGAGTTCAGGTCGGGCTCCCACCGGTCGAGCCGGGTGGTGTCGTCGCCGACCGAGCGGCAGAAGCGGGTGACGGCGGTCGGCCCTCCCAGCTCGGTGAGCAGGAGGTTCGCCGCGGCGTTGTCGCTGTAGGAGATGGCGGCGCCGCAGAGCTCCTCGACGGTCATGCCGTTGGCGACGTTCTTCGCCTCGCCGGTGATCTTGTCGTAGCCGGAGGCCTTGGCGTACTCGGCGGTGTAGTGGATCCGCTTGGCGAGGAACGTGCCGTCGTGGTCGAGGTCCCGCAGGACCGCCGCGACCGCGAGCGTCTTGAACGTCGAGCACATGGGGAAGCGCTCGTCGGCGCGGTGGACGACGGTCCTGCCGGTGACCGTGTTGCGGGCGAACACCCCGAGGCGCGCGGAGTGCTCGCGCTCCAGCGCGCGCAGCTGACGGGAGATCCGGTCCCCGGCGGGCGTCGATGCGTAGGCCGTCCCGCCCGTGGACATGGCGGCGGCCAGCGCCGTGCCCGCACCGAGGGCGAGAACCGTTCGGCGGGAGGGCTGTGCACCTATGCTCTTCAAGATCGTATTCTCCTTGTGTCCTGCATGGCGTGACTTGCACGGCCTGGTCGACAGTCAATACGCCACGGGTGGTGCGGTTGGTTCCACTTCCATGTGATCCCGCCTCATTGGTCTCGCTTGTACACGCTTGTACGCACGGAGGAGCGCCCGGTGCAGCAGCCTTGGAGCCGAGGGTCACGCGGTCTGCCCGTCGTCGCGGCGGCACTGCTCGTCGCCGCCGGATCGTCGTCCACGAGCGGCGCCGCGGCCCGCACCGTGCCCAGGCCCACGGGGCAGCAGGCCGCTCACTGCCGCGCACTGCACGCCGAGCTGCCCACCACCCTGGCCGGGCTGGAGCGGGGAACGCCCCGTCCCGTCTCGGAGTTCACCGCGGCCTGGGGCCACCCGGCGGTCCTGCTGCGCTGCGGGATACCGCGCCCCGAGGTCCTTACGGTGGGCTCCAAGAGCTTCGACCGCTACGCCCCTGTCTGGGAGACCGGCGGCGTCAAGTGGTTCGTGGAGCAGCCGCCCGGTGGTGGTGTTCGCTGCATCGCCGACCACCGCGCCGCCTTCGTGGAGGTGTTCGTGCCGAAGGAGTACGGCGGTGACGGGACCGGGCAGGCGCTCCTCGACGAGCTGACTGCGGTCATCGGTGCGACCATCCCCGAGGGATATGTCTAACCCTGGACTTGACGTTGAGGGCCATGGGGCTGCCGAGGCGTCAGAACCACGGAGCCGCCGCCTCCCGCAGCGCCCTGACGCCCTCTGCCAGCGACGCCGCCGAGGCCAGGGCCCCGCTCACCGCGTACACCGCCCGCTGGATCCGCCCCCGCGCCGGTTCATCCGTCGTCGGCAGCGCGTCGTCCACCTCGTCCAGTGCGGACTGCGCCGCTTGAAGCGCGGGTGACGGCAGGGGCGCGCTGCCGGCGGACAGGGACGCGAGCTCGGCGCGCAGGGCCTCCACGGCCTGCCGCAGCTCCCGTACCTCGGCGGACTCCGCATCCCGGCCACCGGAGCCCGCCGCTTGCCGGACGTACTCCGCCCGGGCGTGGTCGCCGGTCTGCGCGTTGCCGCTGAAGGTGCCGTGGATGACGATGCCGCGCGTGTGGTCCCGGGGCGCGTCCCCGTTCCCGTCCCGCTGAGTGGAGGTCATCGCGTCAACTCCCTGAAGAAGCGCCGCCGGGGCTCGGGCCGACGTGCGGCTGGGGCGTGGTGACGGTCTGGTGCGTGGCGTTCGCGCCGTCACCGGTCTGGACGTTGCCGGTGACCGTCCCGTGCACGTGCACCGAGCGGTCGAAGACGACGTTGGCGCGCGCGTCGTACTCGTCCGTGCGGTACCCCGCGTCCCGCAGGCTGCCGCGCACCGCCGTCAGCGTGCGGGTCTTGATGCTCTTGAGGAACCGCTGGGCGTCCATCTCCTGGAACAGCTGCTGGTACTCCGGCTCCGCGGCCAGCTCCCGGACCGAGTACCGGGGCCCGTGGTCGACCACGCGGTCGGTGCGGCACATCCGCCCGTACCAGGCCCTGCTCCGCGCGGTGCGCACGGCCGTCCGCGGGACGGCGACGAGGTCGCGCGGGGCGTCCCCGGCCAGCCGGAAGGCGGCCACCAGGGCGTCGCCCGCCAGGGAGAGCCAGTCCGAGGCGTCGGACGGCGGCATCACCTTGTCGATTCCGTGGTACGTGCGGGCGATCGGCGGCAGCAGGAAGGCCCGGGACTCCAGGAACAGCAGGCCGCCCTGCAGCTGCACCCGGCTGAAGACAGTGAGGACGACCTCGTCCTCCCAGCTGCCCACCCGGGTCGTCAGGTAGTGGCGCAGCCGTTCCTCGGCGGCCAGGTCCAGGCTGTCCGGCCACCACGTCGGGGGAGCCGGCACGCCCGGCGCGAGCCGCAGCCGTTCGGCGGCCGCGCGCCGGGCGAACGGCGCCATGCGCGCGAACGCCGTGCCGGGCCCGGTGCCGCTCCAGTCCGCGGCCGGGCCCAGTCTCAGGCCGCCCTTCATCACGTAGTCGTCCACGTGGATGCCGTGCAGCCGGTCGCCGGGGTAGTCCCCGCCCGCGCCGAGCCGCAGGAGTTCGGCCCGGATGCGGGCGTGCACCGCGGGGACGGTGAAGCCGGCGGCGTCCGGCGCGGCACCGGGACCCGCGGGCGCGTCCCCGGGCTGCGCGAAGCGGAGCGTGGGCACGGTCGCGCCCCTCCGGGGGATCAGCTCGATCGCGAAGGACCAGGAGTCCACCTCGACCCCCGCCCCCACGAAGGGCGCGTAGTCGCTGTAGATGACGTCGGGGTCGGCCTGCTGGCGCCGCAGCTGTGCGACGCGGGCCGCGGTGGAGCCCTGCCCGTCGGGGTGTTCCGGGGCCCGGCCGGTGGCCAGGAGGTGCAGCAGGGACGTCCGGAGGTACGCGTCCACGGCCGCGATCACCGTCCAGAGGGCGTAGACCAGGAGCACGGCCGGGAGATGGGGCCGCACGACGTCGTCCAGCAGAGGGCCGATCCCGCTCAGGAGCCGGATGCCGAGGAAGGCGACGACCGCCAGCACGATGAGCGCGGTCAGCAGGCGGGTGACGGGGCCGGACCGGTCGCGCCCCGCCGCGCCGGCGCCGCGCTCCGTGGCACCCGTCATCGCGCGGGCCGCGAGCCGGAAGAGGCCTGCGACCAGCACCAGGCCGACGCACAGGAACACGCCCGCCGCATCGACCGGGAGCAGCAGCACCGGCACGGCGATCATCAGCGCCCCGCGGAGCGTGGCCCGGCGCCGTGCCACGAAGCACTCCTTGAGCACGGCCACGAGGTCCACCCCGTAGGCGGGCGGAGGAACGCGGTAGGGGTTCTCGGCGAGCTCCGCGATCACCGCGTCGCGGAAGTCGCGGTCGAGGTGGGCCGCGCCACGCAGATAGGCGGTGGCGTCACCGGGACGGCTGCCCGCTTGCGCCTCGATGAGCTGGCGGAGCGGGCTCTGGGGATCCTGCTGGCTCATCGTCGGAAGAACCTTCCGTCAGGGCGGACAGTGGGGGAGAGCAAGGGCGGACGGAGGAGGGCTGCCGGGCCGTCAGATACGGGTGTGGTCGCGCACCGGCAGCCCGTACCGGACGGCGATCGGCGCCCACCTCCGCAGGAACTCCTGTTTGGCCTGCGTCGCGAGGCCGCTGCTCGCCACCCCGCGGTCGTACGCGGAGCCGTGGGGAACGCGGCCGGAGGAGCAGCCCGCGGCGTCCTGCGCCCACCGGGCGAACGCGCGGTCGGCCTCCGCCGAGCGCTGCCAGGCGGTCCGCAGCTCCTCCGCCGCGGCGCGCCCGCCCTCGATCCTCTCCACGGCGATCCGGGACAGGTCCTCGACCAGCCCGTCACGCCGGACGGCCGCCGTAGTCAGATCGGATCGCGCCGCTGCGACGGCCGCACCGGAGGCACACGATTCGACGGCGTTCACCGCATCGGTGACCTTCTCGCGGTCCGCCGCGCTCTTCGTCAGCAGCGCATCCAGGGCCGCGGCCTGGGCCCGCCCCGTGGCGGGCGGTTCCGATGAGGGCGATGAGGACTGCGGCCCATCGGGCTGTGCCGCGCTCTGTGCCGCGCTCTGCGCCGCCAACGAGGCCGACGGGCCGCCGGGCGAGGGCTCCTGGCCGTCCGGCGAGCCAGAGAAGAAGGCATTGACCACCACCAGGGCGACCACCGCCGAGGCCACCGCCCCGACCACTGCCAGCAGGACGAACCTCCGTGACGCGAAGGACCCGCGGGCACCCGGCGGCGCAGGACCGCCGCCCTTCGTCGTGCCCCCGGCCCGCGAGGAACTCCCGGATACCGGTACCCAACCGCCCGCGCCCCGGCGGGCCTCGCTGTCCCAGCGCATCGGTGCGCCGTCGTCGTCCTCGGCCATACCGTTCCCCCGTCGCTCCTCCGCACTGTCGTGCGGTCGGCGCACACTGTCAACTCCCGGGGAAATACGGCAGACCGGCCTCCTGTTGTCGTTTTGTCACCGCCGGCGCAGCACCGTTCCCAGGACACGCTCCAGCGGGAAGTAGCCGACCTCCCGCGAATCGAAGCTCACCCTGCCGTTGTCGCCGAGGAGGATCACCTTGCCCGGCGGTACGCGCTCCTCGGGCGCCGTGGCCAGGGCGGGGACGCAGTCGAGCGGGACGAGGTCGCCGGGGAGCGCGGCCACGCGTTTGATCAGCCAGTCGCGGCCG
>NZ_JBAMDC010000242.1:0-10186 GCF_036961605.1 Streptomyces sp. KLMMK | reverse complement strand
CCGCGGGGCGAGGCCTCTCGGAAGATCTCCCGCCGCAACGACGGTGCACTCCCACGGCGAGGGTCCGGCGGAACGGCCGATCGCCCCGGCCCCGGCCCCGGCCGGAGAACTTCGCTACCCCGAGCGGAGCGGCCCACGTACGGTGATGCCATGACGAGCATCGGTGGTGCGGAGATGGTCGACTGGAAGCTCGCGGTGGCGACCGCGACCCGGTTCGTACGGCCCGGGCCGGAGGTGAGCCGGGAGGAGGCGCGGGCGGTCGTCGCGGAGCTGCGGCGGCACGCGGTGACGTCGGAGGAGCACGTCAGGGCGTTCACCCGGATGACGCCGGCCCCGGGGGAGGAAGGCGCCGGGGACGACACCCCGGTCCTCGTGGTGGACAGGGCGGGCTGGATCAAGGCGAACGTGGCCGGGTTCCGCGCGCTCCTGGGCCCGCTGCTGGAGAAGATGCAGGACCGTCGGGCGAACGTGCCCGGCGGCGCGGTGTTCGGCGCGGTCGGCGGCAAGGTGACCGGCGTGGAGCTGGGGATGCTGCTGTCGTTCCTGGCGTCGCGGGTGCTGGGCCAGTACGAGACGTTCGCCCCGGCGAGCAGGGACCTGCCGGGCTCGGCGGCGGGCGGCGGCCGCCTGCTGCTGGTGGCGCCGAACATCGTCCACGTCGAGCGCGAGCTGGACGTGGACCCGCACGACTTCCGCCTGTGGGTGTGCCTGCACGAGGAGACGCACCGGACGCAGTTCACGGCCGTGCCCTGGCTGCGCGACCACATCGAGGGCGAGATCCAGTCGTTCCTGGGGGAGACCGAGGTCGACCCCGCGACGCTGCTGGAGCGGATCCGGGAGGCCGCCCAGTCGCTGGCGGGCGGCCGTCCTCCGGAGGACGAGGGCGCGGACGAGGGCGGGCGCAGCATCGTGGACCTGGTGCAGACGCCCGCGCAGCGGGAGATCCTGGCCCGGCTGACGGCGGTGATGTCGCTGCTGGAGGGCCATGCGGACTACGTGATGGACGGCGTCGGCCCGCAGGTCGTGCCGTCGGTGGCGGAGATCCGGGAGAAGTTCCAGCAGCGGCGGGCCAAGGGCGCGGGCCGGCTGGACGCGGCGCTGCGCCGGCTGCTGGGCCTGGACGCCAAGCTGCGCCAGTACCGTGATGGTGAGCGCTTCGTGCGGGCCGTCGTCGACGAGGTCGGCATGGACGGCTTCAACAGGGTGTGGACATCCCCGAACACCCTGCCCACCAAGGCGGAGATCGCCAAACCGGCGGACTGGGTCGCAAGGGTGCACCGCAAGAACGAGCCGTGAACCGGAAGCTCCTCCTCCGGGTAGAACGCCTCCGTAATCACCCGTCCGAGGGACCGTGGGTCAGGGGTGGGCGTGCGATGCTCGGGTAATGGCTCGCTTCTGTCACCATCGACGCACACAGCGTGACTGAAGGCCTCGAAGCTCGCGCAGCTCCGAACGATCTCCATATGGAACGATTGGACACACGGACATGGGTCCACATCCCGCGGTCGCCGCGATACGCCTGGCGGTCCGCCGCGTACTTCACGACGTCCTCACCCCCACCACACCCGAATCCGTCCCCCCCGGCGGCCGTGAGCCGCTCGTCCTCGTCGCCTGCTCCGGCGGCGCGGACTCCATGGCCCTCGCCTCCGCCCTGGCTTTCGAGGCCCCCCGGCTCGGCATCCGGGCCGGCGGGGTCACCGTCGACCACGGCCTCCAGCACGGCTCCGACCTGCGCGCCGCAGAGGTGGCGAGCCGCCTCGCCGCCTTCGACCTCGACCCCGTCGAGGCCCTGACCGTCACCGTCGGCAGGGACGGCGGCCCCGAAGCCGCCGCCCGCGACGCGCGCTACGCCGCCCTCGACGCCGCCGCCGAGCGGCACGGCGCCGTGGCCGTCCTCCTCGGCCACACCAGGGACGACCAGGCCGAGACGGTGCTCCTCGGCCTCGCCCGCGGCTCCGGCACCCGCTCCCTCGCCGGCATGGCCGTCACCTCCGGCACCGGCGGCCGCTACCGCCGTCCCTTCCTCGGCCTCGACCGGCAGACCGCGCGCAAGGCCTGCATGGTCCAGTCCCTGCCCGTCTGGGACGACCCGCACAACGCCGACCCGGCCTACACCCGCTCCCGGGTCCGCCACGAAGCCCTCCCCGTCCTGGAGAAGGCCCTCGGCAAGGGCGTGATCGAGGCCCTCGCCCGCACCGCCCAGCTCTCCCGGGACGACGCCGACGCCCTGGACGACTGGGCCGCCACCGTGGAGCCCTCCGTCCGGGACGACAGCGGCGCCCTGGAGGCCGCCAAGCTCTACGCCCTGCCGCCCGCGGTCCGCCGCCGGGTGCTGCGCCGGGCGGCCATCTCGGCGGGTTCCCCGGCCGGATCGCTCTTCGCCCGGCACATCGAGGAAGTCGACCGGCTGATCACCGGATGGCGCGGCCAAGGGGCCATCAATCTGCCCGGGCGGGTCGCGGTCCGCAGGCAGGGTGGCAGACTGGTCCTCCGGCAGGGCTGATTCGAACGGGCACGAACGTCACGAACGGGCCTCAGCTCGCCGCGGAAATGCCGGACGATCCGTAGACAAGCGAGAGTGGCGCGGGTGGACGACAAGGACATGGGCACCGACCTCAAGTCGGTGCTCATCACCAAGGAAGAGATCGACGCGAAGCTGGCGGAGCTGGCTGCGAAGATCGACGCGGAGTACGCGGGCAAGGACCTGCTGATCGTCGGTGTCCTCAAGGGCGCCGTCATGGTGATGGCGGACCTGGCGCGTGCGCTCTCCAACCCCGTGACGATGGACTGGATGGCCGTGTCCTCGTACGGCGCGGGCACCCAGTCCTCCGGCGTGGTCCGCATCCTCAAGGACCTCGACACCGACATCAAGGGCAAGGACGTCCTGATCGTCGAGGACATCATCGACTCGGGCCTGACCCTGTCGTGGCTGCTGTCGAACCTGGGCTCCCGTGAGCCCGCCTCGCTCAACGTCGTCACCCTCCTGCGCAAGCCGGAGGCGGCCAAGGTTGCGATCGACGTCAAGTGGGTCGGCTTCGACATCCCCAACGAGTTCGTCGTCGGCTATGGTCTCGACTTCGCCGAGAAGTACCGCAACCTGCCCTTCGTGGGCACGCTCGCGCCGCACGTCTACGGCGGCTGAGCCCCCGGGCCTGGTCGGCGGGCACCCACCGGCGCGCGGGAACCGAATGAGGGTTCCCGCCGTTGGAGCAGGGTAAGGCGGGTTGGTTGACCGTCTGCAGCGGCGTCGGGAGACAATGCTGGGGTACCGTCCGAAGGTCAGTCTTTTTCAGGCTTTCAAGTCAAGCTTTCAAGGTCGAGCAGGACACCGTACGCACAGGCACCCCGTCCAGGGGCTGACCGTGCCTCACTGTGGCAGGAGGGACGGGGCGCTCGCGCCCCGTATGGATGGACGTGAAGCGCTACTTCCGTGGGCCGGTCATGTGGATCGTGCTGGCCGTCCTCGCCGTGGTCGTGTTGATGCAGGTCGTCGGCTCCGGCGGCGGCTACAAGTCGGTGGACACCAGCCAGGTCGTCAACGCGATCAACAAGGACCTGGTGAAATCGGCCGAGCTGACGACCGGCGACGAGAACAAGATCAAGGTTGAGCTCAAGGACGGCCAGAAGGTCAAGGGCTCGAGCAAGATCCAGGCGAACTACATCGGCGAGCAGGGCGTCGACATCGCGAAGTCCCTGCAGGCCAACGCCGAGAAGAACATGATCCCGGAGGGATACAACGTCTCGACGTCCAAGCAGAACCCGTTCATCGGCGTCCTGCTGTCGTTGCTGCCGTTCGTCCTCATCGTCGTGGTCTTCCTGTTCCTGATGAATCAGATGCAGGGCGGCGGCTCCCGGGTGATGAACTTCGGGAAGTCCAAGGCCAAGCTGATCACCAAGGACACCCCCAAGACGACCTTCGCCGACGTCGCTGGCGCCGACGAGGCCGTCGAGGAGCTCCACGAGATCAAGGAGTTCCTGCAGGAGCCGGCGAAGTTCCAGGCCGTCGGCGCCAAGATCCCCAAGGGTGTGCTGCTCTACGGCCCGCCCGGTACCGGCAAGACGCTGCTCGCGCGCGCCGTCGCCGGTGAAGCGGGCGTGCCGTTCTACTCGATCTCCGGCTCCGACTTCGTCGAGATGTTCGTGGGTGTCGGTGCCTCCCGGGTCCGTGACCTCTTCGAGCAGGCCAAGGCCAACGCCCCGGCCATCGTCTTCGTCGACGAGATCGACGCCGTCGGCCGGCACCGCGGCGCGGGCCTCGGCGGCGGTCACGACGAGCGCGAGCAGACCCTGAACCAGCTCCTCGTCGAGATGGACGGATTCGACGTCAAGGGCGGCGTCATCCTGATCGCCGCCACCAACCGTCCCGACATCCTCGACCCGGCGCTGCTGCGCCCCGGCCGTTTCGACCGGCAGATCGCCGTCGACCGCCCGGACATGCAGGGCCGTCTGGAGATCCTCAAGGTCCACCAGAAGGGCAAGCCGGTCGCCCCGGACGTCGACCTGTCGGCCGTCGCCCGCCGCACCCCCGGCTTCACCGGTGCCGATCTCTCCAACGTGCTGAACGAGGCCGCCCTGCTGACGGCCCGCAGCGACCGGAAGCTGATCGACAACCACATGCTGGACGAGGCGATCGACCGTGTCGTGGCCGGCCCGCAGAAGCGGACCCGGATCATGAGCGACAAGGAGAAGAAGATCACCGCGTACCACGAGGGCGGTCACGCCCTGGTCGCGGCGGCTTCCCCGAACTCCGACCCGGTGCACAAGATCACGATCCTGTCCCGCGGCCGTGCCCTCGGCTACACCATGGTCCTGCCCGACGAGGACAAGTACTCCACCACCCGCAACGAGATGCTCGACCAGCTGGCGTACATGCTGGGCGGCCGCGCGGCGGAGGAGCTCGTCTTCCACGACCCGACCACCGGTGCCGCCAATGACATCGAGAAGGCCACCGCCACGGCCCGTGCGATGGTCACGCAGTACGGCATGACCGAGCGCCTCGGCGCGATCAAGTTCGGCTCCGACAATTCCGAGCCGTTCCTGGGCCGCGAGATGTCGCACCAGCGCGATTACTCCGAAGAGGTCGCCGCGCTGGTCGACGAAGAGGTCAAGAAGCTCATCGAGACCGCGCACAACGAGGCGTGGGAGATCCTCGTCGAGAACCGCGACGTGCTCGACAACCTGGTTCTGGCCCTCCTGGAGAAGGAGACGCTGAACAAGGAGGAGATCGCCGAGGTCTTCAAGCACATCGTGAAGCGCCCGGCCCGCCCGGCGTGGACCGGTTCCTCGCGCCGTACCCCCTCCACCCGCCCGCCGGTGCTCTCCCCCAAGGAGCTCGCCCCGAGCAACGGCGGCCAGAGCATGGAGTCGCTCGACCTCCCGGACGACGCCCGCCCGGAGAACTGAGCCGCCGTACAGGCCCTGCCGGGCCCTGCACCACAGGGCCCGGAATGGATGCCGCGTCACCCAGGTTTTAGCCTGGGGGACGCGGCATCCCGTTTATCCGGCCGTGCCGGTTGCTACGAACGCACGAGAGAACGAGGCACTCCATGACCGACCCGGTGACGCTGGACGCCGAGCGGAACGTCGGCGCATTCGACGAGAAGCGCGCCGAGAATGCGGTGCGTGAGCTGCTGCTCGCCGTGGGTGAGGACCCGGACCGGGAGGGCCTGCGCGAGACGCCGGCCCGGGTGGCACGCGCGTACAAGGAGATATTCGCGGGTCTCTGGCAGGAGCCGGAGGACGTGCTCACCACGACGTTCGACCTCGGGCACGACGAGATGGTGCTCGTGCGCGACATCGAGGTCTACAGCACCTGTGAGCACCACCTGGTGCCGTTCCACGGCGTGGCGCACGTCGGCTACATCCCGTCGACCAGCGGGAAGATCACCGGGCTGTCGAAGCTGGCCCGCCTGGTGGACGTCTACGCCCGCCGGCCGCAGGTCCAGGAGCGGCTGACCACGCAGATCGCGGACTCGCTGATGGAGATCCTGGAGCCGCGCGGCGTGGTCGTCGTCATCGAGTGCGAGCACATGTGCATGTCCATGCGCGGCATCCGCAAGCCCGGCGCGAAGACGCTGACGTCGGCGGTCCGCGGCCAGCTGCGCGACCCCGCGACGCGCGCGGAGGCGATGAGCCTGATCATGGCCCGCTAGGGCCGGTCCGGCACCGCCGGAAAACGAAAAGCCCGCCGCAGTGGCGCAAAGCCACTTCGGCGGGTGTTCGGCGGAATGCGGGCGGCGGAACCGGCAATGCTGCGGGAACCGCCGGAGGCGCTACGCGGAAAGCCGGCTGCCCATCCACTTCAGGGTCGGGTTCAGCTCACGCCGCCACGTGTTGAAGTTGTGGCCGCCGCTGTCCAGGATGATCGAGGAAACCCGGGCCGAGCCCTTGGCCATCTCGATGAACTTCAGCGTGTCCTTGTAGTTGTGCTCGCCCTGCTTGCTGCTGGTCACCAGGACCGAGATCGGCGGCGTCTTCTCGTGCTTGAGGCGCCACATCACGTCGTTCTCGTTCTCCAGCTTCTTGCTGCCGTTGAAGAGGGAACCGGTCGTGGGGTCCTGGAGGGCCTTGTAGTAGCCCGAGAGGGAGGCCGCGGCGCTGTAGGAGTCCGGATTGCGCATGGCGATCTTCAGGGCGCAGTAGCCGCCGGTCGAGTTGCCGATGATGCCCCAGTTGGCGGCCTTGTCGCCGACCCGGTACTGCTCGGTTATGGCCTTGCGCAGGTCCTTGGCGAAGAACGTCTCGGCCTGCGGGCCGTTCGGTATGTTGATGCACTCGGTGTCGCGCTGGCCGACGATGGACGGACGCATCATCACCAGAACGGTGGGCTGCATCTTCTTGTCCTTGCTCAGCTTGTGAGCGCGGACCGGGTAGTCGAGCCCTTTGATGAGCGCTTCCGCGGTGCCCGGGTATCCGGTCAGGACGACGGACGCGGGAAATTTGCGGTTCGCGTACTCCGGCTGGAAGTACTCCGGCGGCAGATAGACGTAGGCCGGGCCGTTGATCTTCGACTCGACGCCGGCGATCTGGATCTTCTCGATCTTTCCGCCGACGCGCGGGACGTTGCCCCGCGGCACCTTCACGGGCTGGGTGTTCACGACCTGCACCCGCTTGCCGCCGGCGCTGTGGTCGACGATCACGCCCTCTTCCTTGACCTGGCCGAAGAGGTCGGCCCAGGAGCCGTAGAAGCCGAAGGACTGGTTGGCCCACAGGCCTATCGCGGCGAACAGGGTGAGCTGTGTGGCCAGCATCATGCCCACCCTGCCGAGTATGGAGCCCACGCTCCGTTTGCCCAGGCGGGGCCAGAGCCAAATGGTCAACGCGAAGAGCACTACCGCAGCCGCGATGGCAAGCAGCAGAACCGCCATGCTGGTGAGACCCATGAGGTGCTTTCTGCCGAGCGACCCGGCGCCGAGTCGCGGAATGGTTACTTCTTTCCGGGCTCGGCCCCCCGCGGAACCTCAACCCCGAAACCGTCGTCCTACAGGGCGCACATTGTCCGGGCGCTGCCGCCAGATGGCGCAGGTCCACTCGACAGGACGACGGGAAGAGATGTCTGTCAGGGTAGATGGCAAAAAGTCCGATGGGGTTCCCGAGGGAACCAAGCGACTGTCGAGGCTTGCGCGTATCGTCAGAGGGCCCAAGCCCGAGAACGTGCCTGCCGTCGTGGGAACGGTCGCTGCCCTCATCGGCCTGCTCGACGTCCTTGCCGGTGTCGTTCCGCGGTTCCGCTGGAGCAAGGTCCACAGCCTCGCCGAGGTGCTGCCCGGCTCCGTGACCCAGCTGGCCGCGGCCGGCTCGATCATCGTCGGCATCCTGCTGCTGATGCTCGCCCACGGGCTCAAGCGGGCCAAGCAGCGCGCCTGGCTCGCCGCCGTCGTGCTGCTGCCCATAGGCGCCGCCGCACAGCTGGTCTACCGCCACTCCTACATCGGCGCGATCCTCTCCCTGCTGCTCTTCATCTACCTCGTGTGGCACAAGAGCTCCTTCTACGCGCTGCCGGACCCGCGCAGCCGCTGGAAGGTCGCGGCCAACTTCGTCCTGATGGGCGCGGCCAGCTTCGGCCTCGGCTGGGTGATCGTCGGCTCCCACCCGGACCAGATGATCGGCGACCCGCCGGTCAGCGAGCAGATCCAGCACGTGCTCTGGGGCCTCTTCGGCTTCGAGGGCTCGATCCGCTACACCGAGCACGTCGACTACACCGTCGGCTACTCCCTGGGCGCCCTGGGCCTGCTGACCGTCGCCACCACCGCGTACCTGGCCTTCATGCCCGCGTACCCGGCCGCCGTCCTCACCGAGGAGGACGAGGACAAGCTGCGCGAGCTGCTCGCCAAGCACGGCGCCCGCGACTCGCTGGGCCACTTCGCGCTGCGCCGCGACAAGAGCGCGGTCTTCTCGCCCTCCGGCAAGGCGGCCGTCTCCTACCGCGTCGTCTCCGGCGTGATGCTCGCGAGCGGCGACCCCATCGGTGACGTCGAGGCCTGGCCCGGCGCGATCGAGCAGTTCATGGCGCTGGCCAAGCGCCACTCCTGGACGCCCGCCGTCGCCGGCTGCAGCGAGACCGGCGGCGAGGTGTGGACCCGCGAGACCGGTCTGGACGCCCTGGAGATGGGCGACGAGGCCATCGTCGAGGTGGCCGACTTCTCCCTGACCGGCCGCTCCATGCGCAACGTCCGCCAGATGGTCAAGCGCATCGAGCGCAACGGCTACAGCACCAAGGTGCGCCGCGTCGGCGACCTGGGCCCCGAGGAGCTGGAGGCCGTCCAGAAGGCCGCCAACGCCTGGCGCGACACCGAGGACGAGCGCGGCTTCTCCATGGCCCTGGGCCGCATCGGCGACCCCAAGGACCTGGACGCCATCATCGCGACCGCCCACAAGGACCCGGAGGAGGGCGAGGACTGCCCGTTCGGCGACCTGCGCGCCATGCAGCACTACGTGCCGTGGGGCCCGGACGGCAGCTCGCTGGAGCTCATGCGCCGCGACCGCAGCGCGGACCCGGGCATGAACGAGCTTCTGATCGTCGCCTTCCTGCAGGCCGCGCCCGAGCTCAAGGTCAAGCGCCTGTCGCTGAACTTCGCCTTCTTCCGCTCCGCCCTGGAGCGCGGCGGCAAGCTGGGCGCCGGCCCGGTCGTGCGCATCCAGCGCTCGGTGCTGGTCTTCCTCTCGCGCTGGTTCCAGATCGAGTCGCTGTACAAGTTCAACGAGAAGTTCCGGCCGCGCTGGGAGCCGCGCTTCATCGTCTTCCCCAACAGCCGCGACCTGCCCCGCATCGGCTTCGCGATGATGCAGGCGGAGGGCTTCCTGGAGCTGCCGCGCCTGCTGCGCCGCCGCCCGGCGCCCCCGAAGGACGTCCTGGACGACGCCGACGAGCAGGTCTCGGCCGCGGAGGTCACGCGCGCGGCGTGAGCGCCCGCGCCGTGGTGACCCCACGGATAAGTGTGTACGGCAGTGCCCCCGACCGGCTTCCGGTCGGGGGCACTGCCGTTTGCGGCACGCCCTAGGCTGGTCCCATGAGTACCTTGCGCGGTCGTCACGGGCCCGTCGGTCTGCCGGAGTGGAATCGCTGTGCGGTGATGGGCGTCGTCAACGTCACGCCGGATTCGTTCTCCGACGGCGGGCGCTGGTTCGACACCGAACTCGCGGTCAAGCGCGGTCTCGACCTCATCGCCGGCGGCGCGGACCTGGTCGACGTGGGCGGCGAGTCCACCCGCCCCGGCGCATCGCGGGTCGACGAGGGCGAGGAGCTGCGCCGGGTGGTCCCGGTGGTCCGCGAGCTGGTGGCCGAGGGCGCCGTGGTGTCGGTGGACACCATGCGGGCCTCGGTCGCGGAGGCGGCCGTCGAGGCCGGAGCTGCCCTGGTCAACGATGTGAGCGGCGGGCTCGCCGATCCGGCGATGGTGCCCGTGGTGGCCACGGCCCGGGTGCCCTTCGTGGTGATGCACTGGCGCGGCTTCAGCGCCGACATGAACAGCCGGGCGGTCTACGGGGACGTGGTCGGCGAGGTGATCGCCGAGCTGCAGCAGCGGCTGGACGCCGTGATCGCCGCGGGCGTCGACCCCGAGCGGCTCGTCGTGGACCCGGGCCTGGGCTTCGCCAAGAACGCCGGGCACGACCTCGCGCTGGTGGCGGGCCTGGCGCGGCTGCGCCGGGAGCTGGGGCTGCCGATGCTGGTGGCCGCCTCCCGCAA
>NZ_JBAMDC010000241.1:0-10191 GCF_036961605.1 Streptomyces sp. KLMMK | reverse complement strand
TGAGGGGCTCGGGCCCCAGGGCGAGCCCGGTGATCAGCCCGTCGTCGACGAGCCGGGCCAGCCGGCGCGGGTTGGGCTCGTGCCACCCGGCACCGTCCAGCCAGCGCGAGACGCCCTCGTCCGCCAGCAGGCTGATGACGCCCGCGCCGCACACCCTTGTCACTCCTTGCCCTGCCGGATTCCCGGCAGCATCACATGTCCCGCAGCATCACATTCCCGGCAGCATTCGTACGAGACCGCGCCTCTCGATGCACGCCGCGGAATCCTCGGCGGAAACGCCGTACCAGTCAAGGAAGCTGATGGTGCGTCGCGCGCCGTCGTGGCGCAGGTCATCCGGACCGCCCCCGCCGGCCCGCCCGGGGTTACCGTCGGCTGCCCGCCGAGGGCACCGCGCCCGCCCTCGGGCAGGCCGGCGACCGCGCCCGGCGCCGCGAGTTCCCAGAGCCCGGAGAGAATGTCACTTTCGCCGGAGCGGACCTGCGGACCCGGCGGAACGGCCGGAACGGCCGGAACAACGGAATGGCGGAATGGCGGAACGGCGGAACGGCGGAAATGTCGACCCGCCGAGGAATCGGACGGGCCGGGGCTCCCGCCCACCGGAACCGGCCCCGGAAAAGCAGAACACCCCTCCGTCCGTGTTTCCACGGGCGAAGGGGTGTCGCTGGCGGTAGCGGTGGGATTTGAACCCACGGTGGAGTTGCCCCCACACACGCTTTCGAGGCGTGCTCCTTAGGCCGCTCGGACACGCTACCGAGAGAGAGCTTAGCGGACGGTGGGCCGTGCTCTGAAATCGGTTCGGGGGCGGAGAGGTGTGACGCTCCTCATCACGGACGCCCGGGGCGCTCAGCGGCCGCGGAAGAAGTCGGTCAGGAGCCCCGCGCACTCCCCGGCGAGGACGCCCTGGATCACCTCGGGGCGGTGGTTGAGCCGGCGGTCGCGCAGGACGTCCCACAGGGAGCCGGCCGCACCGGCCTTCTCGTCGACGGCGCCGTAGACGACACGGTCGACGCGGGAGAGGACGATCGCACCCGCACACATCGTGCACGGCTCCAGCGTCACCACCAGCGTGCACCCCGCCAGGCGCCACTCGCCCACGGCCCGCGCCGCCTCGCGCAGGGCGAGGACCTCGGCGTGGCCGGTGGGGTCGCCGGTGGCCTCGCGCTCGTTGCGGCCGCGGCCGATGACGGAGCCGTCCGGCCCCAGCACGACGGCGCCGACCGGCACGTCGCCGGTGGCGGGGGCCCGTACGGCCTCGTCGAGGGCGGCCCGCATGGGGCCGGTCCACGGTGCGCGTACGGGGTCGTGCTCCTCCCCTGCCGGAGCGGCGCGGGAGGAACCGGGGTCGCGGACGGCTTCGTTCATGGCACCAGTGTGAGCGAACCTGCCCGGGCTGGCGTCAGCGCACGGCTTCCAGGACGTCCGTGCAGCCGAGGGCGTCGGCGATCTCGCTGAGGGCGTCCCCTTCGAGGGCGAGCAGCTCCTTCCCGCTCACGCCGAGGTCGGAGAGGAGCTCGTAGTCGCCGAGCGGGCCGTGCGGCCGCGGCTCCGCGGCGTCCGCCCCCTCGGTCTCGTCCTCCACGGGGTCGGGCTCGCCGTCCTCCGTGCCGTCCAGGTCGAGGTCGTCGAGCTCGTCGGCGTCGGTGTCGTCGCGGCCGATCAGCTCGTCGACGAGCATCGCGCCGTACGAGCTGCGGCCCGCGACGACGGCGTTCGAGACGAAGACGCGCGGGTCGTCCTCACCGTCGACGCGGACGACGCCGAACCAGGCGCCCTCCTGCTCGATGAGGGCGAGGACCGTGTCGTCCCCGGAGGAGGTCTCCCGGGCCAGGTCGGCGAGGTCGGCCAGGGTTTCCACGTTGTCGAGTTCTGTGTCGCTCGCTTCCCATCCGTCGTCGGTGCGCGCGAGCAGTGCGGCGAAGTACACCGTGACTCTCCCACTGGTCATAGGCGGTGCCGGGCCGGACGGGGACCACCCCGCCCACTCGGAATCGTGGCAGAAACCTCGCCGTTGCGAGAGGTCTTCCGCGCTGCGTCGTGCAGCAGTCCGAAGAGATGTGCCTCACGTGGCGCTGCGGGCACCGCCGTCCGGGCGGCCGCGTCACCAGCGGAAGGTCCTCATCCGCATCTGCTGGCGCATCCGGGCGGCCCGCGCCCGGCGCGGCTGGACGCGGTCGCGGAGCTCCTTCGCCTCGTTGAGCTCGCGCAGGAACTGGGCGCGTCTGCGGCGGCGGTCCGCCTCCTCCTCGGCCCCGGGGCCGGATTCGGCGCCGGTCCGGGGTTCGGGCGCCGGTGCGCCACGCGTCGTGTCGGGCTTCTCGGGGGCGTCTTCAGCCATGGCAGGACCACCTCGTGCCGAGTGCTTCGCCGGCCACGCCCGGAGCGACAGACCGGGCGTACGTGCCCACTTTCCCCCTAAGTGGTGGTTTGATGCCAGTGCGGCGACAGACCCCCGCAGACCTGCGGCGGAAGGTCGAACGCCGCACGGCGGCGGCTCAGGGCCGAAAGCTCGGTTAATGTCGATGTCATGCGGATCCACGTCGTCGACCACCCCCTGGTGGCGCACAAGCTCACCACCCTGCGCGACAAGCGCACCGATTCCCCCACCTTCCGGCGTCTCGCCGACGAGCTGGTCACCCTGCTCGCCTACGAGGCCACGCGCGACGTGCGCACCGAGCAGGTGGACATCGAGTCCCCGGTGACGGCGACCACCGGCGTCAAGCTCTCCCACCCGCGCCCGCTCGTGGTGCCGATCCTGCGCGCCGGCCTCGGCATGCTCGACGGCATGGTCCGGCTGCTGCCGACCGCCGAGGTGGGCTTCCTGGGCATGATCCGCAACGAGGAGACCCTCAAGGCGGAGACCTACGCCACGCGCATGCCCGACGACCTCTCGGGCCGCCAGGTCTACGTCCTGGACCCGATGCTGGCGACCGGCGGCACGCTGGTCGCGGCGATCAACGAGCTGATCGAGCGCGGCGCCGACGACGTCACCGCGATCTGCCTGCTGGCCGCCCCGGAGGGCGTCGAGGTCATGGAGCGCGAGCTCGCGGGCGCCCCGGTCACCGTGGTCACCGCCTCGGTCGACGAGCGCCTCAACGAGAACGGCTACATCGTCCCGGGCCTGGGCGACGCGGGCGACCGCATGTACGGCACGGCGGGCTAGCCGCCGGCACACGACGAAACGCGCCGGCCCCGGAAGCCTTGCCTTCCGCCGGGCCGGCGCCGTCGTACATCGCCGTTGCGGCGGTTCCTTCCTCGTCCACCGCAACGGCGCGCGACCTCTAGCGGGCGGACATGCGGCGCCGGACGGCACCGCGGCCCGGCCTCCGGGCCCTCGTCAGCACTTGGACGGCCTGGGCGCGGGCGACGCCGCCTTCGAGGGCGACGGAGGCGCCGAGGAAGGCGACTCCGAGGGCGCCTCGCCCGGTTCGACGCCCATGTCGGTCAGGGCCCGGTCGGCGTCCTGCCGCCCCGTGAGCTCCTTGTACTCGTTGCCGATGACGAGGTCGACCTCCTCGTCGACCGCGCGCTGGTCGTTCTTGACCTCGGCCCCGGCCATCTGGGTGCCGACGACCCTCAGCGCCCCCTCGGCGGCCGTCGGGGCACCGATCAGCAGGCCCACCTGCTCGACCTTCTTGTCGTAGAGGGCGGGCGCGTTGCCCACCTTGCCGATCTTGAAGCCGCGGCTCTTGAGTTCATCCGCGGTGATCTTGGCGAGTCCGCCGCGCGGAGTCGCGTTGTAGACGTTGACGGTGATGTCGGAGGGCCGTGGCAGCGGTTTCGGCTCCTCGCCCTCGTCCGCCGCCTTGCAGTCGCCGTCCTTAGCCCCCTTCGCGCCCTTCGCGCCCGCGCCGTGGGCCTGGGTCTCGCTGGGGCCCCCGGTGAAGACGTCGACGAGCTGGAAGGTCCCCCATCCGGCCAGGGCGAACGCGGCGGTTGAGGTGACTGCGGCGAGCACGATCCTGCGGCGGTTTCTGGGGCGGCGCATGTGCGGGAATCGCTTGCCCGTAATGCGGTACTTCCTGCCCATGCCGGGAGGGGTGAGCATGCTCATGGGCGCAGCGTAGTGCGGGGCGGGGCCGCTGCCTACTAAATGATCAATGGGTTCGCGCGGCCCAACCCGAAAGGCCGAACAACGGCCGGAAACAGCCTCCGGACGGCCCCGGCCCCGGCGGTCCCGGGCGGACGCGCGGAGCGGACGGCCCCGGCTAGCCCAGTTCGAGCACGCGGGCGTGCAGCACCTGGCGCTGCTGGAGCGCGGCGCGCACGGCGCGGTGCAGGCCGTCCTCGAGGTAGAGGTCGCCGTGCCACTTGACGACGTGGGCGAAGAGGTCGCCGTAGAAGGTCGAGTCCTCGGCCAGCAGGGTTTCCAGATCGAGCTGCTGCTTGGTGGTCACCAGCTGGTCGAGCCGCACCGGGCGCGGGGCGACGTCCGCCCACTGCCGGGTGCTCTCCCGGCCGTGGTCGGGGTACGGCCGCCCGTTTCCGATGCGCTTGAAGATCACACGGAAAGCCTACCGGGCGACAGGCTCCCGGCGCAGCCACGGCACGGGAGCGCGAAGGCGACAATCGGCCGCATACCAGGAGCAGCGGGGACCCCGCGGCGCACCTTCCGGGACATTGCCCACAGCCTGTGGACACAGCCGGAGCACTCCGGCCGTCCACACGGGGTCAGCCGTGCGGCGGTACGAGCACCACACCGGAATACTCGACTTCCGACTCCGTACGGTTCGCGTAGGAGTGGGGGTGATCGCCCGCCATGCGGAGACCGTACCCCTGCGGAAGGACCACTTCCTGTCCGCCGACGGTGACGGCGAGGGTGCCGCGCAGGACATGGAGGAGCTCCACGGTGCCGAGCACGTGGGCCTCGCTGTGGTGCTCCTCGCCGGGGGCGAGCCGCCAGTGCCACAGCTCGGCGCCCACGGGCGGGGCGGCCCCGGTGACGAGCAGGCCCCTGCCGCCGTCCGGGCCGCTCCACAGAACGGGCTGGCCGCCGGGCGCCGTGGGCTGCAGCAGCGGCGCCGCGGGCTGCTGCAGCAGCTCGGTCAGGGGGACGCCGAAGGCGTCGCAGAGACGGACCAGGGTGGCGAGGTTGGGGTTGGAGCGGGCGTTCTCCAGGGCGACGAGCATGCCCTTGCTGACCCGGGCCCGGGCGGCGAGGGCGTCGAGGCTCCAGCCCCGGTCCTTGCGTAGGGCCCGTACGCGGGCGGCGACGGCCTCCATGACGGACCTGTCGCCGCCGGGCTCGCCCGCGTCCGCCGCTGCTTCCGTGTTCCCGCTCATGCCGGTCATCTTCGCGCCTCCCGGGATCCGGTCGTTTGATGCTACCGTCCATTTCAATAAAACGACTGCAGGAGGGTGGCACCGTCCATGTCCCCGGACCCGGATCTCGAAGCGGCGGCCGCGAGCGTGCACGTGGAGGAGGCCGTCCGCGCACTGCGGCCCGACTTCGCCGTGCTGGTGATCGCGGCGGACGGACTGCCCGCCGGCCCCAGCGACCCCTGGTCGCGCAAGCAGCTCGCCGGCGCCGCCGCGACCGCCGAGGGCCTCGACGTCACCGCCGAGCCCCACATCGCCGCCTGGCGCTCGGCCTACAGCGCCTTCGGCGCCAAGCCCGGCCGTACGCGCAACAGCGCCGAGGCCCTGATCCGCCGCGCCCCCGCGGGCCTGCCCGAGGTCAACCTCCTGGTCGACGTCTACAACGCCGTGTCCGTCGCGCACCGCCTCCCGGTCGGCGGCGAGGACCTGGCCGCGTACGCCGGGGCGCCGCGCCTGGTGCGGGCCACCGGCGGCGAGCCGTTCGACACGGTGGCCGGCGGCGCGCCGGCCGTCGAGCACCCCGAGCCCGGCGAGGTGGTCTGGCGCGACGACCTCGGCGTCACCTGCCGCCGCTGGAACCACCGCCAGTGCGTCCGCACCCGCATCACCGAGAAGTCCACGAGCGCCCTGTTCCTGCTGGAGCGGCTCGACCCCATGCCGCTCGACGCGCTGCACGCCGCCGCCGGCGACCTCCTCGCCCGGCTGCGCGAGCGCGCGCCGGACCTGCGCGCGGTCTCCCGCCTGGTCTGAGCGCGGCGGTCCGGCCGGCGGCCCGGCCGGGAGGCGGGCGGGGTCAGCCCTGGGTCTGCCGCGGGGTCCTCCTGGCGGGCCGGACGGTCGCCTTCCTGGCCGCCCCCTCCTTGGCGGCGCGCTTCATCTCCTGCTTGTGCTCGCGCACCTTGGCCAGCGACTCGGGCCCGGTGATGTCCGCGACCGAACGGTAGGAGCCCTCCTCGCCGTAGGCGCCGGCCGCCTCGCGCCAGCCCTCCGGCGCGACCCCGAGCTGCTTGCCCAGCAGCGCGAGGAAGATGCGCGCCTTCTGCTCGCCGAAGCCGGGCAGCTCCTTGAGCCGCCGGAACAGCTCCTCCCCGGTCGCGGCGCCCTCCCAGACCGCGCTCGCCTCGCCGCCGTAGTGCTCGACCAGGTACTGGCACAGCTGCTGGACGCGCTTGGCCATCGCACCCGGGTAGCGGTGCACGGCCGGCTTCTCCGACAGCAGCGCCGCGAACGCGTCCGGGTCGTAGGCGGCGATCTCGTACGCGTCGAGGTCGTCGCGGCCCATCCGCTGCGTGATGGCGTACGGCCCGGCGAACGCCCACTCCATGGGGATCTGCTGGTCCAGCAGCATCCCCGTCAGCGCGGCGAGCGGGCTGCGGCCGAGCAGGGCGTCGGCCTCGGGCTGCTGGGCGAGGTGAAGGGTCTTGTCCATGCCTCGATGATCGCCCCGCGGCGCCCGCGCGGGAGGGAGCCGGAGGCCCGGGGGTGTCACCCGTTCCCGCCCCGGCGTACGAACGGGTGAACGAAGGGGAGGCGGTCTTGCGGACGGTGCGCCGCGGCGGCTGTCATGGACGGACTGCGGCCGGACCCACCGGGGTGCCCGAGCGGCACGTCCGAGCGAGGGAGGCCCCGCATGGCGCGAGTCCGGGTGCGCGGCGCGGAGCTCTTCCACGAGGTCGTGGGCGAGGGTGAGCCGCTGGTGCTCGTCCACGGCGGGCTGACCGACCACTACACCTGGCGGGCGGTCCTCCCGGCCCTCGCGGAGTCCTTCCGCGTCATCGTCTACGACCGGCGCGGGCACAGCGCCAGCACCCGCGGCGCCGGCCGCGGCACCCGCAGGGAGCACGAGGACGACCTCGCCGTGCTGCTGCAGGCGCTCCGCCTCGCCCCGGCCCACGTCGTCGGCAACTCCTTCGGCGCGTCGACCGCCCTGGGCCTGGCCGTCCGCCGCCCCGACCTCCTGCGCACGGTCATCGCCCACGAACCCCCGCTGCTGGGCGTCATCCGCGGCGACGACCCCGCCCACGTGCTGATGCGGGCCGCGCAGAACGGCATCGACGCGGCGGTCGCCCTGATCCTCGCCGGGGAGGCGGGCGAGGGGGTGCGCCGCTTCACGGAGGAGGTCGCCCTCGGCCCGGGCTCCTGGGAGGCCCTGCCCGACCGGGTGCGCGCGACCCTCGTCGCCAACAGCCGCGCGTTCGCGGCCGAGCAGTCCGACCCCGGCTGGGCGAGCCTCGACCTCACCCGGCTGTCCGCCTGGGCCGGGCCGGCGCTGCTGACGTACGGGACGGAGAGCCCGGCGTGGCTGCCGCCGGTCACGGTGGAGCTGTCGCGGACGATGCGGAGGGCGGAGCTGAGGGGCCTGCAAGGTGCAGGCCACATTCCGCATGTGTCGCACCCGGAGGTGTTCGCGGCGATGGTGCGGAGATTCATCGAGGCGGCATGACGCGGCGTGACCGCCGTCCGGGCGCGCGCCCCGGTACCTGAGCGTCCGCGCGCCGCGCGCCCCTGCGCCCGCTCCGGGGCGCCGCTCCAGCGCGTCAGCACCCTCTGTGCGGGAGCGGCAGGAGTGCCCGACCGTGGAGGGGGACGGACACAGTGCCCTGCGGAAAGAGGGGGACCGCGATGGAGAGCACGCACGCCACCGACCGGCCGGCGCCGGACGATCCGCCCTCGGCCAAGCGCCCCTACGTGGAGCCGCGGATCGACGAGCTCGGCACGGTCGAACAGCTGACCGCCCACGGCGGGTTCCCCGGGCCGTCCGGCGCACCGGACGGCCGCGCCTTCCGCTGAAGTCCGAAGTCCGAGGCCTGAGGTCCGAGGTCTCCTCCGAGCAGCCGAAGCCCTTCCCCGGGCGGCTGCAGCCCTTCTCTGAGCAGCGCGCGTCGTCGGAAGGCCGTGCCGGACGGCCGCCGGAAGGCCCGGAAGGGAAGTCATGGAGCCCGTCCCTGTACCCGTCGGTGACTACCTGGGCTGCTACGGACGCGTCCCGTTCGGCGACGGCCCGTCCCGCATCTCGTACGTGACCGCTCCCTTCGGGCAGCGCCCGTCCTGGTCCGACCCCGGGCGCCACCTCGTCCAGTGGGCGGCGCCGGGGACGCCCCGGGTCCCGTTCCCCTCCGAGCGGGAGAGACTCCTGCTGACCGGCGTCGTCCGCGGCCCGGTCACGCCCGCGTGGGTCGGGCGGCTCGTGTCCGCCCTCAAGGAGGGCCGCCACGCGGAACTGGCCCGCATGCCCGGCAAAATGGCCGGGGCGCTGGTCACCGACCACCGGGTGTTCCTCTTCCGCAGCGCCACGGGCGAGGAGGGTCTGCACTACCGGTGCTCCGGGGACCTGCTGCGGTTCTCCACCGACCCGACCGACCTGCTCGACGGCCCCGGGGAGTTCGACCCGGAGGCCGTCCGGCGCTCCTGCCGCGGCGAGGCGGTCTTCGTCTACCCCGGCGTCACCCCGGTCCCGCCCGGCCGGATCGTCACCGTCGAGCGCGGGGCGGTGGCCACGGCCGAGTACGACCCGGTGACCCCGCTGGAGCTGCCCGCGCGCACCACGATGGCGGAGTACGCAGAGACCGCCTGGGACCTCCTGCTGGAATCCGTACGGCCGTACGCCGGCCGCGGCCGGACCGGCATCCTGCTCAGCGGCGGCCTCGACTCCGCGGCCGTGCTCGCGGCCCTGGCGGCGGCCGGCGCCGACGTCGTCGCCTACCACCGGGCCACCCGGGACCCCCTCGCGGACGAGTCCGGGTACGCCCGGGCGGTCTGCGAGCACCTGGGGGTGCCGTTCGTGCCGGTCGTGACGGACCACGGCGCCGGATACCTGGACGAACGGTGGGAGTTCCCCCACCCGTACAACCACACGGCCTACCGGTGGCTCGAACAGACCGCCGAGCGCGTGGCCCGGGACGGGATCACCTTCCTCGCCTGGGGCCGCGAGGGCGACCGGATCTTCGGCCCGGCGCGCTACGGGCTGCACGGCGTGCTCACCGGCGACCTGCCCGCGCGCGAGAAGGCCGTCCTGTGCCGGGGGCTGCTCACCTCGCGCTGGGAGCTCCCCCGCATCCTGCGGAGCGCCTCGCCCGGCTCCTCCCTGCTCGACGACGGCTCGCCCGGGCGCGGCGGCGCGCGGCCCGCGGACTTCCTCACCCCGTCCGCCGCCGACCGGGACGGCGCTCCCGCCGCCGCGGGCGCCCTGCCGGAGTACCCCGGTCTCACGCCGCAGGAGCACTGCGCGAACCTGACCCTCTGGAGACCGCGCGGCATCCAGCTGTACAACCCCCTGGGCAGCAAGGGCCTGCGGCGGCTCTCCGCCCGTATGCCGGACGCCTACCGGCTCCTGCCGCACCAGGGGCGGCTGATCACCAAGCCGGTGCTCCGGCTGATGCTCTCCAGCCGCTTCCCCGCGGCCGTCTGGCGGCGGCACGGCCGGCTGTGGCCCGGCTCCCCGCACAAGGACTACGTCCTCGGCCACCGCCACGTCCTCGCCGCCCTCATCGGCGGGCCGGAGGCGCACCTCGTCCGCACGGGCATCGTCGACCCCCTCCGGCTCGCGGACGTCCTGGCCGAGCCGGCGCGGCTGCGCCTCAACGCGGACACCCTGCTCAGCACCGCCATGACCGAGCTGTTCCTGCGCAGCGACGCGCGGCGCACGCCCGCGAACCGGAGGGGATTCACCCGATGCCTCTGATCGGCCTGGCCGAGCACGCCGTCTTCGACGACACCGACGACGCCGGCCTCATCCTCGACACCCGCCGCGGTGTCTGCCTGTCCCTCAACTCCACGGCCACCTACATGCTGCGCACCGCCCTGGTGTGCGACTCCGTGCCCGCGGCCGTCGCCCGGCTGCGCGAGGACTTCGACGCGGACGACGCGACGCTCGCC
>NZ_JBAMDC010000240.1:0-10222 GCF_036961605.1 Streptomyces sp. KLMMK | reverse complement strand
CCGTTCTACGGCTGTGCGGCGATGGCGCTGCTGGCGGTCGGCGGGGCCACCCTGTCCGTGGGCTCGGGGGTCGTCGGCCAGGGCGCGGCCGTCACCGCGGACGCCGTGCTGTGGGTGGCGGGCACCGTGACCGGGCTGGCCGCGGCGACGGGCATCCCGTACCTGATGGTGACCCGGCACCGCATCGAGCCGGGCCAGGCCTCCCCCGTGTGGCTGCTGCCCGTGGTCGCTCCGATGGTGTCCGCCGCGCTGGGCCCCGCCCTGGTTCCGCACCTGCCGGCCGGCCAGTGGCGGGCGGCGATGGTGCTGGCCTGCTACGGCCTCTTCGGGATGAGCCTCCTGGCGACCCTGCTGATCCTGCCCGCGGTCTTCGCGCGGCTGATCCACCACGGCCCGCTGCCGCTCGCGCTGACCCCGGCCCTCTTCCTCGTCCTGGGCCCGCTGGGCCAGTCGACCACCGCGGTCGGCAACCTCGCCGACGCCGCGCAGGGCGCGCTCCCCGCCCCGTACGCGCACGCGGCGGCGCCGTTCGCCGTGCTGTACGGGGCGCCGGTGATGGGTTTCGCGCTGCTGTGGCTGGCCCTGGCCACCGCCATGGTGCTGCGGGCGTTCCGGCAGGGCATGGGCTTCGCGATGACCTGGTGGGCCTTCACCTTCCCCATAGGCACCTGCGTCACCGGCGCCGCGGCCCTGTCCCGCCACACGGGCCTGCACGCCCTGACCTGGCTGTCGGTGGGCCTGTACGCGCTGCTGGTCACCGCCTGGGCGGTGGCGGCCGCCCGCACCGCGCACGGCCTGGTCAGCGGCCGGCTGCTCGCAGCGCCGCGCCCAGCACCTCAGCCGCTTCCCGCAGTGAGGGTCCGTACCACGTGAGGTGACGCCCGCTGACGAGCGCGCACGGCAGCCCGGGGAAGGACTCCGGGCCGTCGTCGCGCGTGAAGCGGTAGGGCTCGTCGGGCAGGACGGCCAGCTCGGCGCCGCACGCGTTCAGCTCGTCGAGGGGGATGCGCGGATAGCGCTCGGGGTGGCCCGCATGGACGTTGACGACGCCGAGCCGGGCGAGGACGTCACCGGCGAACGTGTCCCGGCCGAGGACCATCCACGGCCGCCGCCAGACCGGCACCACGGCCCGGACGGCCGGCCCGGCGGCCTGCACGTCCCGCCACGCGTCCTCCGCGTCGGCCAGCCACGCGGGCCGGGCCAGGCCGCAGCCGCGCACCAGGACCCGCTCCAGCTCGGCGAACGCTTGGGGCAGCGTGCGCACTTCGGTGACGAGCACCTCCAGCCCGGCGGCGCGCAGCGCGCCGAGGTCGGGTGCGCGGTTCTCCTCCTCGTTGGCGAGGACGAGGTCGGGCGCGAGGGCGGCGATGCGCGCCGTGTCGGGGTTCTTCGTGCCGCCGATCCGTACGACGTCCAGCCCCGCCGGGTGGTCGCACCAGTCGGTGGCGCCGGCGAGCAGCCCGGGCTCGGTCGCGGCGACGGCCTCCGTCAGCGACGGCACGAGGGAGACGACACGGCGTACGGCGGGGCGGCTGCTCCTGGGCGGGACCACCGCCCCACCGTACGCCTGTTCGTCAGTGGCGGACAGGCGCCAGCTTGTCGGCGAGGCCCGGGTGGGCGTCCAGCCAGCGGCGCGCGGACTCCTTCTCCTTGCCCTTCCCGCCGTTCTGGATCTCGACCTCCAGGGAGGCGAGGTCCTTCTCGGACAGCTTGAAGTCCTTCAGCCAGGCCGTGACCTCGGGGAAGTCCTTGCCGAAGTCCTTCTTGCCGACGGCGTGGATCTCCTCGCCCTTGCCCCAGGCTCCCTTGGGGTCCTTGAGCTTCTTCAGCTGGTGCTTGCCGTAGGCCCAGTGCGGCGACCACAGGGTGGTGACGATGGGCTCCTTCTTCTTGATGGCCCGGTCGAGGTCGGCGAGCATCGAGGAGGTGGACGAGGAGACGACCTTGTACTCGCCGTCCAGTCCGTACTCCTTGAGGACCTTGTCGTTGAGCGTGCCCATCATGCCCGCGCTGGACTCGATACCGACGATCTTCCCGCCGAACAGGGCGCTCTTGCCCTTGAGGTCCTCCAGCGAGTCCACGCCCTTGACGTAGTCGGGCACGGACAGCTCCAGCGAGGTGGGCCCGTACCAGGCGCCCAGGTCGGTGAGCTTGTCGCGGTAGCGGTCCATGTACTGCTTGTGGGTGGTCGGCAGCCAGGAGTCGAACTGCAGGTCCATCTGCCCCTGCGCCAGCGCGGTGTACAGCGGCCCGGGGTCGAGCTGCTTGACGTCCGGCTTGTAGCCGCGGTCCTCGAGGATGTTCTGCCACAGGTAGGTGGTGGCGACGGCCTCGTCCCAGGGGAAGTAGCCGAGCTTGATGCCCCGGCCCTGGCCCACGTTCGCGCCCGCGGCCACATTCTGACGGTCCTCGCCGTTGCCGGCGAGGTTCATCCCGCCTGCGACCAGCGCGAGGACGACGACGCCGACGGCGGCGACGGCCGTGCCGGGCCGGTAGCGCAGGAAGGCGAGCCCCCGGGCGGCGGAGGCGGCCTTGGCGGCGGCGCGCCGGCCCAGCGGGGAGACCCGCTGGTTGAGGGCGCCGGTCATGCGGTCCAGGTAGATGGCGAGGACGACGACGGCCAGGCCGCTCTCGACACCGCCGCCGATGTCGACCTTGGTGACGGCCGCGTACACGGCCTCGCCGAGGCCGCCCGCGCCCGCCATGCCCGCGATGACGACCATGGACAGGGCCAGCATGATGACCTGGTTGACGCCCGCCATGATCGTGGGCAGGGCGAGCGGCAGCTGCACCCGGGTCAGGGTGTCGCGCGGCGTGGTGCCGAAGGCCGTCGCGGCCTCGACGAGCTCGCCGTCGACCTGCCGGATGCCCAGCTCGGTCATGCGCACGCCGGGCGGCATCGAGAAGACGACGGTCGCGATCAGGCCGGGGATCGGGCCGATCGAGAAGAACATGACGCCGGGGATCAGGTAGACGAAGGCGGGCATCGTCTGCATGACGTCCAGCGCGGGCCGCAGGACCCCGCTGACCCTGCTGCTGCGCGCCGCCCAGATACCGAGCGGCACGGCGACCAGCAGCGTGATCAGACTCGCGACGAGGACGAGCGACAGCGTCGCCATCGCCGCCTCCCACAGGCCGAAGGAGTCGACCAGGGCGAAGCCGGCGAAGGTGAGCACGGCGGGCAGCAGCCCGCGCAGCCACCAGGCGACGACGGCCAGGATGCCGGCCATCAGCAGTGGCTGGGGGGCGCCGAGGACGGCGTTCACCCCGTCGTACATGCCGGTCAGGACCGTATTGATGAGGTCGAAGAGCCCGCTCAGGTGGGTCTGCAGCCAGCTGACGGCGTCCTCGGCCCAGCTTCCGAAGTGGATCCTAGGCACGGGCGCTCACCTCCGCCTCGTCGGCGCGGGCAGGCGTGGCGGCCTCCGCGGGCTCGCCGGGCTCGCAGGTCCGCGGAGCGGGCACCCCAGGCTCCTCGCCGAGCGCGGCGAACAGCAGGTCACGGGTGACGACGCCGGCCGGCTCGCCCCGCTCGTCGGTGACGGTGACGGGGGCGGCGCTGCGGGCGAAGGAGGCGAACAGGTCGGCGACGGGCGTCGCCGCGGGGACGGTGGCCGACGCCTCGGCGCCGGAGGCCCGGCCCGCCCGGTCCATGATCGAGCCGGCGGTCAGCACCCGGCTGCGGTCGACGTCCTGGATGAAGGAGGCCACATAGTCGTTGGCCGGGCGCACGAGGATGTCCTCCGCGGTGCCGTTCTGCACGATCCGGCCGTCGCGCATGACGGCGATCCGGTCGCCGAGGCGCATGGCCTCGTTGAGGTCGTGGGTGATGAAGACGATGGTCTTCTTCAGCCGCGTCTGCAGGTCCAGCAGCTGGTCCTGCATGTCGCGGCGGATCAGCGGGTCGAGCGCGCTGAAGGACTCGTCCATCAGCAGCAGGTCCGCGTCGGTGGCCAGCGCGCGGGCGAGCCCGACGCGCTGCTGCATGCCGCCCGACAGCTCGTCGGGCCAGGAGGCCTCCCAGCCCTTGAGGCCCGCGAGCTCCAGCGCCTCGGCGGCGCGCTCCTCGCGCTCCGCGCGGGCCACGCCCTGCACCTCCAGGCCGTAGGCCGCGTTCTCCAGCACGCTGCGGTGCGGGAAGAGCGCGAAGTGCTGGAAGACCATGCTGATCTTCCGGGAGCGCACCGTGCGCAGGTCGCGCGGGGACAGGGCGGTCAGGTCCTCCCCGTCGAAGAGGACGCGGCCGGCGGTCGGCTCCAGCAGTCCGTTGAGCATGCGCAGCAGCGTGGACTTGCCGGATCCGGACAGACCCATCACCACGAAGATCTGGCCCGCCTCCACCTCGAACGAGGCGTCGATGACCGCTGCGGTGGTGCCGTCGGCACGCAGCTCGTCGCGGTCGGCGCCGCCTTCGAGCCGTCGGACGGCGGCTTCGGGTCGTCTGCCGAACACCTTGTACAGATGCTCGGCCTGGAGCCTGGACACATACACCTCTCGGGTCGAACTCAGGACGGCCCTGCCTCCCCCTGTGGCAGGGCCGTGGAGCGGTGCGGCATCGGTCCGCGTGCCCGCTTCCGGCACACGTGCCGAGGGCGGGGTCCGCTCCGGTGCCGCGCCTGCCCCCGATCAATCCGGGCAAACGGAACAGTGACCCGGTTCACATCGGCGGGGCGGGGTTGCGGGAGGCGTGTCAGTGGTCTGCGGCATGATCGACCCGTGACGCGACGCCTGATGCTCCTCGACACCGCCTCCCTGTACTTCCGCGCCTACTTCGGCGTGCCCGACTCCGTCCGGGCCCCCGACGGCACCCCGGTGAACGCGGTGCGGGGCCTGCTCGACTTCATCGCCCGCCTGGTCCAGGACCACCACCCCGACGACCTGGTGGCCTGCATGGACTTCGACTGGCGGCCCCACTGGCGGGTCGAGCTCATCCCCACCTACAAGACGCACCGGGTGGCCGAGGAGACGGAGACCGGCCCCGACGAGGAGGAGGTGCCCGACACCCTCTCCCCGCAGGTCCCGGTGATCGAGGCCGTGCTCGACGCGATCGGCATCGCCCGGGTCGGCGCCACGGGGTACGAGGCCGACGACGTGATCGGCACGCTCGCGGGCCGCGCCGCCGGCCCGGTCGACATCGTCACCGGCGACCGCGACCTCTACCAGCTGGTGGACGACCGGCGCGGGGTGCGCGTGCTGTATCCGCTCAAGGGCGTGGGCACGCTCCAGGCGGTCGACGAGGCGCTGCTGCGCGAGAAGTACGGGGTGGACGGATCCGGGTACGCGGACCTGGCGCTGCTGCGCGGCGACCCCAGCGACGGGCTGCCGGGCGTGCCGGGCGTCGGCGAGAAGACCGCCGCGAAGCTGCTGGCCGCCTTCGGCGACCTGGCCGGGATCCTGGCGGCCGTGGACGACCCGGCGGCGAAGCTCACCCCGGCGCAGCGCACGCGCCTGACCGAGGCCAAGCCGTATCTGGCGGTGGCCCCGAAGGTCGTCCGGGTGGCGTCGGACGTCCCGCTGGCGCCCTTCGATCCGGCGCTGCCGACGGAGCCACGGGACCCGGAGACGCTCGACGCCCTGGCCGAACGGTGGGGGCTCGGCGGCTCGCTGCAGCGGTTGCTGGGCGTCCTCGCCGGCTGAGCTGTTAGGTTAGGTGAACCTAACTTTTCAGGATCAGGGGATCAGGGGAGACACCATGGCAGAGCGTCCCGTCCGGCAGCGGCCGAAGCTCAACCGGGCCCGTGTAGTGCGCACCGAGCGGATCACGCCGCACATGGTGCGCGTGGTGCTCGGCGGCGAGGGCCTCGCGGACTTCGGCGCGGGCGAGCACACCGACCACTACGTGAAGCTGCTCTTCCCCGTGCCCGGTGTCACGTATCCCGAGGCCTTCGACATGGAGATCATCCGCCGCGACCTGCCCCACGAGCAGTGGCCGAAGACCCGCACCTACACGGTGCGCTCCTTCGACCGCGAGGCGCGCGAGCTGGCCATCGACTTCGTCGTCCACGGCGACGAGGGCCTGGCCGGCCCGTGGGCGGCCTCCGTCCGGCCGGGCGCCGAGGTGTTCTTCCGCGGCCCCGGCGGCGCGTACTCCCCCGACCCGGCCGTCGACTGGCACCTCCTGGCGGGCGACGAGAGCGCCCTGCCGGCGATCGCCGCGTCCCTGGAGCGGATCCCGGCGGGCACGCGCGTGCACGCCTTCGTCGAGATCCCGGGCCCGGAGGAGGAGCAGAAGCTGGAGCTGGCCGACGGCGTCGAGGTCACGTGGCTGCACCGCGGCGCCGCGCCCGTCGGCGAGGCCCTCGTCGCGGCCGTGCGCGCGCTCGACTTCCCCGCCGGCGACGTCCAGGCCTTCGTCCACGGCGAGGCCGGCTTCGTCAAGGAGCTCCGCCGCTACCTGCGCGTGGAGCGGGAGGTGCCGCGCGAGCGCCTGTCGGTGTCGGGCTACTGGCGCCGAGGCCACGACGAGGACGGCTGGCAGGCGTCCAAGCCCGAGTGGAACCAGCAGGTCGAGGCCGAACAGGAAAGCGCGGCCGCGGCCTAGCCCCGTCCGGTGCGGCACCACCGGTCACAGCGGTGACCGGCGGTGCCGCACCGGGATCAGCCCACCGACGAGTACGCCACGACGCCCCGCAGCAAGCCGTCCACCGCGCGCCGCGCATTGCGCGCCACCGTGCTGCCGTCCTGCGGCGCCGCCGCCGCGATCTGGCCGAGCACGTCGATCAGCTGCTTGCACCACCGCACGAAGTCGCCGGCCGGCATCTCGACCTCCCGCAGGACCTCGTCCAGGCCGTGCCCGGACGCCCAGCGGTACGCGGCCCAGGCGAAGCCGAGGTCCGGCTCGCGCTGGCCGACCCCCTCCGCCTGGTTGATCTTGTGCTGTTCCTCCAGGGCGTCGAGCCGGCCCCAGATGCGGACCATCTCGCCCAGGGCTTCCTTCGCCGGGCCCGTGGGCAGCTTCGGCGGCGCCGCGTCGTCGGCCATGCGCGCCTCGAAGACGAGCGCCGAGGCGCACGCCGCCAGCTCGGCCGGCTTCAGACCCTCCCAGACACCGTCGCGCAGGCACTCGGAGGCCAGCAGGTCCAGCTCGCCGTAGAGCCGGGCGAGCCGCTTGCCGTGCTCGGTGACCTCGTTCCCGTGGAGGTAGTCCAGGTCGGTCAGGAGGGCGCAGATCCGGTCGAAGGTACGGGCGATGGTGTTCGTACGCCCCTCGATGCGCCGCTCCAGCTGACGGGTGTCCCGCAGCAGGCGGTGGTAGCGCTCCGCCCAGCGGGCGTGGTCCTCGCGCTCGGAGCAGCCGTGGCAGGGGTGCGCGCGCAGGGCGGCGCGCAGCCGGGTGATCTCGGCGTCGTCGGCGCCGGCCGCCCGGGGCCTGCGGTGCCGGTCGGGCACGATGTGGCCCGCCTTGGTGCGCAGCGCGGAGGCGAGGTCGCGGCGCGACTGCGGGGAGCGCGGGTTGAAGGACTTGGGGATCCGCATCCGCTCCAGCGCCTCGACCGGCACGGGGAAGTCCATGGGGGCGAGGCGCTTGACCTGCCGCTCGGCGGTGAGCACCAGCGGGCGCGGGCCGTCGTGGGCGTCGTAGCCGCGGTGGCGGTCGGCGCGGGCGGGCGGCAGGCCGGGGTCCAGCACGAGGGCCAGGCCCGCGTACTTGCCGGTCGGGACGTGGATGACGTCACCGGGCTTGAGCCGTTCCAGGGCCGTCGCCGCGGCGGCACGGCGCTGCACGGCGCCCTGCTTGGCCAGGTCGGTCTCACGGTCCTTCAGCTCGCGGCGCATCCGGGCGTACTCCTCGAAGTCGCCCAGGTGGCAGGTGACGGCTTCGCGGTAACCCGCCAGGCCCTCCTCGTTCTTCTGCACCTGCCGGGAGATGCCGACGACCGACTTGTCGGCCTGGAACTGCGCGAACGACGTCTCCAGCAGCTCGCGCGAGCGGTGCCGCCCGAACTGCGAGACGAGGTTGACCGCCATGTTGTACGACGGCTTGAAGCTGGAGCGCAGGGGGTACGTGCGGGTGCCCGCGAGGCCGGCGAGCGCGGCCGGGTCCATGGCGCGCTGCCACAGCACGACGGCGTGCCCCTCGACGTCGATGCCGCGGCGCCCGGCCCGGCCCGTCAGCTGGGTGTACTCGCCGGGGGTGATGTCCGCGTGGGTCTCGCCGTTCCACTTGACGAGCTTCTCCAGCACCACCGTGCGGGCCGGCATGTTGATGCCGAGGGCCAGCGTCTCGGTGGCGAAGACGGCCTTGACCAGGCCCTTGACGAAGAGCTCCTCCACGACCTCCTTGAAGGTCGGCAGCATGCCCGCGTGGTGGGCGGCGATGCCGCGCTCCAGGCCCTCGAGCCACTCGAAGTAGCCGAGGACGTGCAGGTCCTCGTCGGGGATGGCGGCCGTGCGCTCCTCGACGATCGAGCGGACCCTGGCACGGGCCTCGTCGTCGTTGAGCCGCAGGCCGGCGTAGAGGCACTGCTGGACGGCGGCCTCGCAGCCGGCGCGGCTGAAGATGAAGGTGATCGCGGGCAGCAGGCCCTCGGCGTCGAGGCGCTCGATGACCTCCGGGCGGCCCGGCGTCCAGATGCGGCTGCGCTGGCGGCGCTCGCGCTCGCGGTCGGCCTCGCGCACCATCTTGCCGCGGCGGCGCTCGCGCGGGTTGTAGGTGCGGCTGTTCTCCATGCGGGCCATGCGCAGCAGGTCGGGGTTGACCTCGCGCCGGGCGGCGCCGCGGCCGCCGTGGTCCGTCTCCTCCTCGAAGAGGTCGTACATCCGCCGGCCGGCGAGCACGTGCTGCCACAGCGGGACGGGCCGCTCCTCGGAGACGATCACCTCGGTGTCGCCGCGCACGGTGTCCAGCCAGTCGCCGAACTCCTCGGCGTTGGAGACGGTGGCCGACAGGGAGACGAGGGTCACCGACTCCGGGAGGTGGATGATGACCTCCTCCCAGACGGCGCCGCGGAAGCGGTCGGAGAGGTAGTGCACCTCGTCCATGACCACGTGGCCCAGGCCGATGAGGGCCTGGGAGTTGGCGTAGAGCATGTTGCGCAGGACCTCGGTGGTCATCACGAGCACCGGGGCGTCGGCGTTGACGCTGTTGTCGCCGGTCAGCAGGCCGACCTTGGCGGCGCCGTAGCGCCTGACGAGATCGCTGTACTTCTGGTTCGACAGCGCCTTGATAGGCGTCGTGTAGAAGCACTTGCGGCCCTGCGTGAGGGCCAGGTGGACGGCGAACTCGCCCACGATGGTCTTGCCCGAACCGGTCGGCGCGGCGACCAGCACACCCTTCCCGCCTTCCAGGGCCTTGCAGGCGTCTATCTGGAAGGGGTCGAGTTCGAATTCGTACATCTCGCGGAACGGTGCGAGCGCGGTGGCCTGCTCGGCAGCGCGCACCCGTGACAGGGCGTAGCGCTCAGCAGGGGACATGTCGTCGGTCATCTTGTCTACGAGCCTACCGGTGACCCCCGACAGCGCACCCGATCTTTTATGCAGCCTTTTCCGCAGCTCCGAGCAGGCGCACGGCCTCCGGCACGGTCTCGGCGGTCAGCGGCAGCGGGCCGAGCGGCTCGCCGTCCGCCCAGCCGGTGATCCCGGCCGCGGACAGTGACACTTTGGCGACGCGGTGCACGGTGACCGCGGGGTGAGCGAGGTGGGTGCCGCGGTAGACCCGGGGGAAGACCTTCAGCAGGGTGGAGCGGCTGCACGGGCCGACGACGGTGATGTCGAACAGCCCGTCGTCCATGCGGGCGTCCGCGCAGATGCGCATGCCCCCGCCGTACGAGGAGCTGTTGCCGACCGCGACGAGGGTCGCCTCGACCTCCTGCTCCGGGCCGTCGTCCAGGCGGATCCGGTACGGGACGGGACGCAGCGCGGCGAGTTCGGCGAGCAGGGCCACGTCGTAGCGCAGCCGGCCGGTGGGGAAGCGCATCCGGTTGCCGCGGTCGTTGACGCGGGAGTCGAAGCCGGAGGCGAGCACCGTCGCGAAGTACGTCCCGCCGGCCCGGCCGAGGTCCACCGGGCGGCCGCCGTCGCCCTTGAGCGACCGGGCGATGAGCCGGCCGGCCGCTGCGGGGTCGCGGACGGGCAGCCCGGCGGCGCGGGCGAAGTCGTTGCCGGTGCCGGCGGCCACCACACCCAGCGGGACGGGGGTGCCGACGACGGCCTGGAGGGCCAGGGAGACCATGCCGTCGCCGCCGACGGCGATCAGTGCGCCGGTGCCGCCCGCCACGGCCTC
>NZ_JBAMDC010000024.1:0-50115 GCF_036961605.1 Streptomyces sp. KLMMK | reverse complement strand
CATACCCGCCCGCACGCCGTCCAGGGGAGGACCTGTGGTCCGTGCGCGCGGCCGGAGGCATCTTTCGCCGGGATGTGTCATGGACCAGACTGCTGGCGTCGTGTCAGACGATCAGGGGCGGGCTCATGGGGCAGGCGAACGAGACGGAACTGCCCGAGGCGATCAAGGCCGTGCGCACAGGGCTCACGGCGGCGCAGGAGGACGGTGAGGGATCCGCGATCCGGTTCACGGTCGAGGAGATTGTGCTGGACCTGGGCGTCGAGATCCGCACGGTGAAGGCTGGCGGTGGTGGAGTGAAGGCGTTCGTGGTCTCCGGTGAAGCGCGGGGTGAGCGTTCCAAGACGGCCACCCACCGGCTGACGGTCACGTTGAAGGTCGCCGACGACGACACCGGTGAGAGCGCGGGCCGGCGGACGCGGATCAGTGGCCGCGGTCAGGTCGGCGAGCTGCCCAGCGGGCGAGCCTTCCAGTAACGGGGCGGGGCGGAGGTCATGGGGTGGAACCGGGCTGCCTCGGTGGAGTACGCGGGCACCGTGGGCGCTGGGTGTGTGGTCGCACCGGGTCTGATCCTGACCGCCTATCACGTGGTGCGTCCGGTCGAGGGGCTGGAGGACGAGCCCGTCATGGTGCGGGTCATGGACGGCGGGGCAGAAGGACCGCGCGTTGCCGCGGAGGTGGTGTGGCACCGCGCGGACGCGGCGCTGCTCGCCTGCCAGCCGATGGACCTCGGCCAGGAGTTCGCGCCGGTTCGGTGGGGAGGGCTCACGTGCATCCGGCCGTCCGTGCCGCCGGAGTGCCACGCGGTGGGCCTTCCTCTCGCGGCGCTCCGGCAGTTCTACGGCGAGGGGGTAGCAGACCGCCGGTACCGAGGCGAGCATGTGGTGACCGGGCGTATCAACGTGGTCGACAACGTCTCGCGCACCTACGTCCTGCAGGTCGACCGGCAGCCGCCGCAGGACGTCGACGGGGCGAATTCCCCGTGGGAGGGCATGTCGGGGGCGGGGGTGTTCTGCGACGATGTGCTGATCGGCGTGGTCACCGAGGCCCTCGGCGGCTGGAGCAACGGGCGGCTGGACGTCTTGCCAGCGCGGCTGCTGCTGGACGACCGCCAGTTCTGCCGCCTCGTGCATGAGGCGTCGGGTACGTGGCCGCGGCTGGAAGCGGCCGACCTGGACGCTCTCTTCGACACCGCGCCGCAGCCGGCTGCCGCGTCGTCGTATCTCCTCTCGCCTCGCTCCGAGGTTGTCCCCTTCAGCGGCCTGGCCACCGAGATGACCCAGCTGGCCGACTGGTGCACCACCGGTAAGGCCGTGGACACGGCCGTGGTGCATGGTCCTGGCGGGGTGGGCAAGACGCGTCTGGCCGTGGAGCTCGCACGTCGGCTGTCCGAGCGTCGGCCCGAGGCTGAGCGCACCGCCGATGACCCGGATGTGCCGTGGTCGGCCGGCTTCCTTCACCTGGACCCTCCCGCGCAGCGGCCCTCGCCGTACGCGATGCTGCGGCACCTGATGAGGCCCGTGCTGGTCATGGTCGACTACGCCGAGTCGCGCCGGGAGCAGGTCGAGCAGTTACTGGCGGCGCTGGTGACCCACCGTGCGCCGGGCAAGCCGGTCCGCGTGCTGCTGCTGGCCCGTTCCCTGCCCGCCTGGTGGCCCCTGCTGCGGGCCCGCCACGAGTTGCAGACCTGCGGCCCAGTCCTCGAATTGTCCCCGTACGACCTGTACCGGCAGCAGGATCCCCATCAGGCGCGGGAGCAGGCCGTGCTCGTCTTCAGCCACCGCATCGCCCAACTGCGCCGGGCCGGCGTCCCCGATGACTGGGACCCGGAGGAGACCGTCCGCCTGGTCCACGTCTCCCCCGTGCCACCGGTCGCCGAGGATGCCGAGGGCTCCGGGATGCTCGCGGTCCACATGGACGCCCTCGCCGGCGTCCTGGCCCACGCCCCCGACGGGCTGGAGGACGGGCTGTCCCCCGTCGACGTGCTGATCGCACACGAGACCAAGCACTGGGACCGCGCCTTCCGCGCACACGGCCTGGACGACAGCACCATCCCCCTGGACCTGCGCCGGCCTCTGGTCGCCGTCCAGCGCATGGCCCGCGCCAAGGACGAGAACCAGGCCCTGGCCGCCGTTCAGACCGCCTGGGACTTCTACTACCGCAGATTCAGCAACCCGCTGGACGCCGACACAGCCATGAAGCTCCTGCGCGCCCTGCGCGACTTGTATCCCGCGCCCGGCGGCGGCTACTGGGGCGGCCTGGGACCCGACGTCCTCACTGGCGCACTCATCGACGAGGTGCAGGAGAACTCCGAGGACGTCTTTCTCGAGCACGTCCTCACCTCCAGCGATCTCGGCGAGGACCAGGTACGGCACTGCCTGACCATGCGCCCGGGCTATCCCCACCCAGCCCGACTTGTGCGACAGCCTCGCGTACGTGATCGCCTCCCACACCGCAGCGCTCATGCCCCTCGCCGACGACGTCGCCGAACAGCTCCCCGACGAGGGCCGATACGCCTGGGAAGAAGCCATTGCCGACGCCGAAGAAGCAGTGGCCGCCGAGAACCCGGGGGATGAGGACGGCCTGCCCGACACGGACGAGCCCCCTGCCCCAGAGCGGTCACTTCCACGACGCCGAGGACAGTGGTGAGCAGGTCCGGGACGTCGAAGAAGGCGACGCTGACGACGAGATCGGGGAACCGGTCGTCAGCCCGCCTCCGACCGGCCGCCCCCAGGGCCTCCCGCCCCTGCCTGCCGCGCTCCCCCGGCCGCCTGTCCCTCCGCGAACCTCTCCCCCGCCCCGGCCCTGGTCAATTCCTCAATACCTACCGTCCGTCAGCAGACACACTGTGGTGCGCACGGTCCGGAACTTCACCGCAGCCCACGAACTACTCTCGCTGGCCTTCTGGGTGAGCATCCCGATCATCACTGTGACCGCCGTCCTGATCTGGATCATCACGCCCTGACCCTGGCATGATCGACCAGGGCGTTTCAGCAGGGGCAACCGAAGAACAACCGTGGCGGCACGACGCACGAGATTTCGGATGCTGCAGGCCCGCCTGGACGTGACGATCGTCGGCTATTCGGTCTGGCGTGACGTCCCCCGGCGATCGGCTGAAGCAGGAGGTGCGGCAGCTGCCAGCCGCCTGGGGCGTTGCCATCCCTCACCGGTCACGGCCCACTTCCCTGCCCTGGTCGAGCCGGTTCGTGTGCTGCTGGTCGGCGGGCTTGACCACGTCGGCCGGCTGCTCGGGCTTCGGCCGGTCGGCGATGGCGCGGCGGCGAGTGTTGGCCGCGCGGGTGAAGGCGGCGAACCGTTCCAGGTTCTCCGGTGTGCGCATCCATGTAGCCGGGTCGGTCGTACGTCCTTCCAGGTACTCCTGCGGCAGCGCGGGGATGCCGCCGTTCCCGAAGGCGGAGACCGGCCGCACGGGGGCGCTCACCGGCGGGAGTGAGCGCCCCCGTATGTCAGCGCCAGGCCTGGGAGGTGGTGTTGTTGCAGGGGAACGTGCGGAGGTTGCCCGGACCGCCGTGATCATCCAGGCACCGGCCGGTAGCCACGTGCTGGAACGTCTGCGGCGCGGCGGCCGCCGCGCCCGGGCGGTCCGCGCCGTCCCGGGGTGCCGCCTGCACCGCGGTCAGGCCCGCCACAGTGAGGCCGACCGTCAGCCCCGCAGTCAGGAGGCGGGTGGCGGCGGGAGAGGGAGCAGCGCTTCGTACACGCTTCATTGCAGGAGTGTTCCTTTCGGGAGCGGGGACGCCACTGACGGCCTGCCCCTGCTGGAACCCTTGCGGGCCCGTGATCTCTCCCCCGCAGACACCACACTCACACCCCCCGCACACGCCCGAGGGCGATCTACAGAAGCTGTTCACCGAGGTATGCCTGCACGGGCTGAAGGCCAGGCTCTGCGACGACGTCGACGCCCTGGACACCTACCTCCCCCCCCACATGGCGGCGACGGCCCGCAAGGTGACCCACGCCCTCGACGTACCGCAGCCGGCTCCCGCGTGACGCAGCAGCCGCGGCTCCGGTAAGTGGGTGACGCTGTCGGGGATCTTGGTTCGAGCGCCGCTCTGGGAGATCGAACCACCGAGCTGTACGGACGGTCTCCGCGAAGGTGCTGTGCGAGTGCTGGACCCGGTGGGCGGTCTTCAGGCCGGTTTCGGCAAAGCGGTGGCGCTGCGCCAGGCTCGACGACTCCGAATCCCAAGATCCCCCACAGCGTCACGCACTCAGGTCAGCTGGGGAAGAACTGCTGCATCAGGGGATCCTGCATGTGCTTCCAGACCTGGCTGCCATAGTCGGCGGGCGATGCAAGCGCCTCCGCCGACGTGGATGGGCCGAGGTTGTACTCCGTGGCGACAATCTTGACTGCCCGTTCGTTGCTGCCGAAGGCCGCACGAGTCATTTTGGGGTAACGGTTTGGGCGGTTCTTCAGGCGGGCGAGATAGCGGGCAGCCACGGCGATATTACTGCGTGGCCAAGAGAGCAGGGTGAAGATTTCCCGCTGCCGCGCGGGGGCCAGTTTCATGTAGTCCGCCTGGACCTTGTCGCGAGCCGGAGCCCGGTTTTCCCGGTTCTGCTCCGTCCAGGGGATGGCTCCAGTGACCATGCCCGCCGTGCTCGGCTTCACCTGTCCAACACCTACGGATCGGTCGAGGTCCTTGGTCTCCGCAGGCTTGCCGCTCTCCCGTCGGCGGAGGGTGGCATCGGTCTTGGCCAGTTCAGACTCTCGCGCGGCGCGAGGAGATCCGAAGGGCAGCAGCGACGTATTGCCGATCTCATGCCGCAATACCGAAGCGAGCATCAGCGCAGTGATTCCCTCCATGCCTGTAGCTGTCGCTGTTTCGATCACATAGCCGCGGAAATCGGTCATCAGCTCGGCCGCGGCTTGTTCGTCAGGGTCCAGAGTGCTCCAGGGCCGGGGAATCTTGGGGTCACGTGCGATGGTGTCGTGATCCAGGGCGACGGTACCGAGCGTTCCGGCGGTCGACGTGATCCGGCATGTCACCCGATACCGGCGGCCCGCGCCGCTCAACCGGAACCACATGTCGGGCTTGGACCGGGTCACTGCCAAGATCACGGCACCTGTTGCCCGGTCAATGAGTGTGAACTCGAAGCGTGGATTGTCCCCGGCGTCGCCTTGATACTCGGCCCGATAGGTGACCTGCGCGTCCTCGGTCACTGGCGAGGACAGATCGGCCGTGAGGCTGACAACGCCCTGCTCCGCGTGCTGGCCGTGCTCCGACGTAAGCCGTTGCAGCGTGTGCGCATGGTGTGGCGCAACAGCGAGAGCTTCTGACCTGCCGGACCACACCTGATTGGCGACAGTGTCCGCCTCACGCTCAGCGCCATCGGCCGGATGGCTGACCCCCAACGGTGCCATGATGGGCTGGCCGAGAGGACGTTGCTGAAGGACATGGGTGAGTTCATGGGCAAGCACCCGGAGTCCATCCGCTGTTCCAGGCCTGTACTGACCAGGCCCGAACACAATGTGCTCCCCGAGAGTGTAGGCCGCAGCCCCCAGGCCGACCGCTGTCCGGGCCGCAGAGGCGTCCGTGTGAACTCGGACGCGGGAGAAATCCGCCGCGAATCGGGCCTCCACGGTGCGCCGGACCAGGTTCGCCAAGGGCTTTCCCGGTGTGCCCAGTACGCGCTCTACATTCGGCCGTGCGAACACCAACCCTTGAGGGGCTGGCTGTATAGCCCTGGCACGGTCATACATGCAGCCACGTAACCATGAGCCTGCTCACAGCGCAATGCGACTCCTCCCGGGGCATCGTGACAATGACCTGACTCCCCTGGTCATCCACCTGCATCGCACAACCACACCTTCTCTGAGCGCGCATGACCCCTGCGCCTCACCTTTCCCATCATGATCACCCAGAAAGCCACGGCAAACACCAACCAGGGGGGACGCGCACGGCCTGGACCGCAACCGGCGCCGCACAGCCCCGGGCCGCCAGCGAATCCAGCCGAGGAGCAGCCCAGGGTGGGCGGCTTACCCGGGGACTGCAGGAAGGCGGTCTGGACCCGGAGCAGGTGGGTGTCGGGGTGGGTTTCCTCGTAGCGGTCCAGGACCTTCTGCCAGCGGCGGTTCTCGAAGTCCTGGCTGGCCTGCTCGTTCTCGTCCATCCCGCAGGCCGTTGCGAGCTTCGCGCCCTCGTGCAGCGCCTTCTGCTCCGTGGCGTATACCCACACGTCCAGCCGGCCACTGCCACTGTACCCGCGGTGCGCCAGCGTCCATATGGGACGGAAATATCCGCGCAGACCTTCCATCCCGACGGCACGACCGTCACCGAGCTGGCGCCTGCCGTCTGGACGCTGGCGCATCGTGGCTACAGCGGGCCGGGCCGCCTTGATGTGTGGACCTACCCGACGCGCGAGGCGGCGCTGAAGGCCGGTGCCGACCTGGCCATGGCCTGCGGCATGGACGAGGAAAGCAAGGCGCAGGCGCTTTACCAGGGTGGCAAGTACGAGGAACTGCTGAGTTTGTACGAGCGCCATCACCCCGACACGCATCTTCTGCGCGTCCAGCCCTCCTTCCTGCACGCCGAGCCGTAGGGCAGGTGCGGGCCCAGCCGACGGCCGGGCCCAGGGCGGGGCGGCGGGCAGTAGGACGACAGGCAGGGCACGGACGGACGGCTGGCGCGGACGCGGGACAGCGCCGTGTACAGGGCACTGCAGCATCCCTCAGTGGTGCTTGCTGCAGAGCACGACGGGGGACGCGCAACAGCGAGGGCGGCGGGCGGATGAGCGGGTAGGCGCGAGGCGCGAGAGGCCGGCCCGCCGACGCAGCATGGGGCGGGGACGGAACGGCCAGCAACCGGCGCGACAGCCCGGACAACCCGCGGCGACGACGGCATCACCGACAAACCGCGTGCCCGAGCACAGAGACCGGACAGGGCAGGCCGGCCCGGCTTCGGGAGCTCGGCTGGCCCGCCCCGGTGCCTCTCATGCCGCTGCGGACCGGGGGCACAGCGGAACACGCCCAGGCCGGAGGTACCCAACGAGCCCGGGCGGCAGCCATAGAGATCAGACAGCAGCCAGTTCACCACACGAGCACCGCGCGTCGGCCAGCGTGCCCCGGCACGACGACCGGAACCCCGAACACTCAACGCACCACTGCCTCTCGACGCCAGACGCCAGCCGACTACCGGATGGTGTGGGCGGGTGCGGCGCTCCCCCGGTGGGGGGCTCGGATGCGGATCTGCTGCCCCTGCTGGTCCGCGTGCATCTCGTAGTCGCACCACCGCTGGGCATCGATGTCCTCCGGCCAGCCGAGTTCGCTGTACGCCTGGGGGGTGCGCTGTCCCCGCAAGCGCATGAACTCCACGGTGGCCACGGGGCGCCCGGTGGCCGCGCCCTGGCCGTTGCCGGTCAGGCGCATGGTGAGGTCGAAACCGAAGGGGCTGTCGAGCGGAGCGATAAGGACCCCACCGGGGCGCAGCTGCCTCAGCCAGGCGGGGGGGATGTGGCGGACGGAGGCGGTGGAGAGGATGCGGTCGTACGGTGCTCCTGGGGGGTGTCCTTGTTCGCCGTCGCCGGTCACTGTGTGGGCCTGGATGCCCAGGGCGTCGAGGCGGTGGCGGGCTCGGTCGGCGACCTGTGGGTCGATTTCGATGGTGGTCACGATGCCGGGTCCGGTGCGGTGAGCCAGCAGGGCGGTGGTGTATCCGGTGCCGGTGCCGATTTCGAGCACTTTGTCGCCGGGGGCCGGGGCGAGGTGGCGCAGCAGTTCGATGATGACGGTGATGCAGGAGATGCTGGAGGTGAACGCCCCGGATGCCGGACTGTCGGGTCCGGCCGCGCCATCGTCGATCTGGGTGATCAGCGGAGTGCGCAGCAGGTAGACGGACTTCAGCCAGCGGGCCGGTGTCGTGTGCCGGTCGATCAGTGGGTACAGGCCGTCCGGGCCGGGGCGGGGCCACCAGACCTTTTCCGGCACGAAGTGCTCCCGCGGCACCGTCAGGAATGCGCTGCGCAGCCAGTCCAGACCGCCGAAATACCCGCGCGGGCTGGCCTCCATCTCCTCCAGGCACCGCGCCCGCAGGCTCTTAGCCTCCACCATGACGACCAGCCCCTTTCCGTGCACGGCTAGTCGTCATCGTCAGGCAGGGGCTCTTCTTCAGGCATCGGGTTGCCGGGGTCGCCGGGACTGGAATAGGGGCCGCCGACTTCACCATCGCCTGACTGCCGGTCCTGACCACTCATCAGAGTCTCCCGCGCGTGTACGACTGCGTGTGCTGGTGCTGCCACAGTAGAAGAACCCTCGTGTCCGGCGCGGTTGTTCGCGCGGATCCGTAGCCGGGCCGCGTTGTACTCGCGCAGACGGGGCACCAGGGCCCAGCCTGCGAGGTCTCCTTCATATCCTGCACCGGTCAGCAGCCTGCCGTCGGGGTACACCGTGCCAATGGCCGCACCCTCGCCGTCATCGGTCAACAGCCGCAGCCGCTCCAAAGACGGTGGAGCGCCGACCGTGACCGTGCGGGCGGAAGGCGGCGCCCGTGCAGTGTTGACGAAGGGCCCCTGCGACACCCCGCCTGGCCAGGGCTTGCCGTCGGGCAGGGTGCGTCGCGCCGCTCCCGCAGGCGGTCACGATCCTGATGATCCCTTGACCTGGAGAAGGCGCCCTTCCAGCTGGAGTGCCCTGGCCGCAGGACGGTTGAGCCTTCGCCAACCCAAGCGGTCACTTGCCAGCTGATGTCCTGTCGAAGCGCATCTGTCAGATAGCGAGCCGCTGACCTGCTGTGATGCCAGGTCATTTGAGAAGGCGAATGTTCGGGGTTCTCAAATGACCTGGCTTTTGCGGAAGCCGCGGTCTGGATGGAGGCAGAACCTTCGGTAGAGGGGGTCCTGGGTTCCGAGGGTGGTGTAGATCCGCGAGAATCGCCGGCTCAGCTCGGCGGTCGTTGCCAAGTAGAGCTCCTTGGGATCGAGGATGGTGGTGGGCGGGTCGAGGATCAGGTGCGTCAGCACCACAATCTCGGGAAACGCCGCGAGGTGACCGCGGTCCTCAGCCGAGGTCTTCTTGCTGGCGGCGAGAGCTTCCACTCGGTCGAGGCGATCGGTCCACTCTTACCCGAGGTCGATCGGCATTCCGGAGGCGGACCAGTCCTCGACGATCTTCTGCGCCAGGTCGAGGGCGTGTCTGATCTGCCGGTGACGGCGGGCGAGCTGGTCGAGTCGCCGCTGGGCCTCGATGACTTCCGGCAGGGAGATGAGCGGGATGTCGTGAGTGGAGCGGGTCCAGAGCTGATGGCGCGGGCAGAGGTGGACGTGGGCGGGTGAGAGGGTGATGACCACGGAGGCAGTGGGGCTGCGGCGGGCTGTGCAGCTGATGAAGTCGGCGAGCGCCGGCAGAGCCCTGGCGAGCTGGGATGCTGAGCGTCCGGAGAGTGTGGCCAGGCGTTCGGGTGAGTGGGGAGTCCAGCCGGCCGTGGTGTTGCTGAGCGGAGAGAACTCCGGCGGCAGCGGGCCAAGGAGCCGGGCAAGGAACGCTGCGGGACTTCGCTGCCGTTGATGATGGCCTCAAGGGCGGCACCGCGGACGAGCTGGGAGAGGCTGCCGATCGCGCCGTCGGTGCGTTCGTGGAGGTAGGCATCGAGTTTGACCAGGCTGCCGGGCTTGTGCCGGTGGAGTCGTAGGGCGTCTTCGAGCGAGGCGATCAGGTTCCGCCAGTTCTGCCGCTGCGTGGTGGTGCCGTAGGCGAACGGTTCGGTGTCGGTGACGGTGTATCGGCCGGAGATCTGCTGGCCCCGGACCCCGCTGAACAGGCCGCTCGCGGCGACATCGATGCCAGCGAGTACGAAGGTGGCGGGGATCCGCTCGGACAGGTACTTGAGCTGGTCGGAGGCTTCAGCTCCGGCCTGGGTGGCGAGGTTGAGGTTGTGGATCTCGTCGACGAGCGCGAGCTCGACGCGCATTTTGATCAACAGGTCGCAGACGGCGTTAGTGATGGAGGTCTGGGTCTCTTGCCGGGCGACCGGGAGGCCCAGGAACCGGGCGAACTCGATGGCGAGCATCTTCGGGGTGGCCCGGGGCGGGACGGTGACGTAGACGACCGGCAGCCGTCCCGCGGCGGCCCCGTCGGCGTGCATCGTCGCTGAAGGTGGCGACGGCACGGATGCGCCCTTCGAGCAGGGGGGCGGCCTCGCCGGTTTGGGGGTCGTACTGCCACAGCCCACGGTCGGTTCCGACGATGAGGGAAGGTTCCCCAGGGCGGCCGGCCTCCAGGACCGTCAAGGCGCGGGCATGGGGTCCCAAACCTTCCAGGGGCGGTGCCGAAGGGGCTGCCGGAGAGCGGGTCCCACAGGGTGAGGTTTCCCCTCTCATCCGCCGCTGCCAGCACCGCGGAGTCGTCGGCGGTGCGGAATGCGGCCAGCGCGTAGGGGTTGCCGGGGGTGCGCGCAAGGATGTTGGTCGGCAGATGAAGGTGGTTGAAGCGCGGGCGCAGTTGTGGGTGCCGCATCGGAGTGTGCGGCCTTGCGCTGCCGGTGTGCTGGGCAAGGGCCAGGCTGTCGGCGCGGGAGGCGGGGGGTGCGTCGCCGACGAAGGGCTCGATGCGGGCCCATGCGGCCAGGTGCCGGATGCGATCGGTGGCGGTGATGGGCAGGCCAAGGGAACCACGGACGTTGTCACGGGTGGCCCAGGGCAGGAAGTGGGCCGGGATGCGGTCGTCGTCGACGGCGTTTCCCAGTGCGGCGTGGGTGATCAGGTGCCGCCGCAGGTAGGGGTGCGGGGGTTGCTCGGGTGCCCTGTGCAGCAGTTGGGCGAAGGCCTGGGTGAGCTGCCGGTGGGCGGGTGTGGTGTCGGCCGTCTCGACGCCGCCCCTGGTGGGTGTGTCGGTGGGGGGCAGTGTGTGGGGTGCGGTGCGCAGTGTCTCGCTGACGCGTTCGTGGATGGGGCGGTAGACGGTTCTGCCGTCTTCGTGGGCGGTTGTCAGGTATCCGGTCAGGCGACTGTCGCGCACCACTTGGCGGATGGCGGCTGCCGCGTCGTCGCAGGTGGGATGGAGGGCGTTCACCGCGGCCGGCCAGATGTCGGCCCAGGGCAGGCCCGCTCCCTGGGCGAAGGCGGTGGCGCGGAGAACGGCCAGGAGTTCGTCGGGAGTTGCGTCGCCGTGCAGGGCCACGTCGGCGAGGTCCTGGCGAAGCAGTTCGTGCGTTCCCTGCCTCAGCTGGCGGCGCCAGCCCAGGTCGGTGGAGGGAGGCAGGACGGTGCGGGCGTGCAGTTGCTGGGCGGCGAGCCGGGCGTCCAGGAAGGACGGGGCCACCTGCTCGGCCACCGCTGTGGCGACTCGGCTGATGCGGTCGTCGTCGCGGTCGAGGAGGCGCGAGCCGGTCGGGGGTTCGGCGTGCAGCAGTGAGGCGGTATAGGCGGCGATGTCGTCCTGTGCCGTGAGGGCGTCGGTACGCAATGCCGGGCCGGCGTCCGTTGCCCGCTGCAGCAGGGCCAGAAGATCGCCGCCGGTCGGGCCACCAGTGTCGGCACCGGAGGGGCCGGGGCCTTCGATGGTGGAGCTGCGGATGCCGAGGAGGAGTCGGATGAGGGGCCGGCCGTCGTCGGCGCGCAGGGCTGCCAGCGGACGCAGGACATCGGTGATGATGCGGCGCGGGTTGCGGGCTTCGTCGATGCCGTCGATCACTACAGTGAGAGGTGTGCCGTTGCGCAGCATGAAGGCGCGGACATGGGATCGCAGTTCCTCAATCGGATCATGACCGGCCGGTGTCGGGTGGCCGGTGAGGGCCTCGTAGAGCGCGGCGGACAGCTCGTGCGGGTCGGTGTTGCGTGCCAGGACTGCTGCGTCGACAGCGCCTTCAGGAACTTGAAGGTGTTCGGGGATGGCGTCGAGGAGGGGACGGTAGGCGTCGTCGGCACGGAATCGGGGATCGCTGAGCGTGACCAGGCGGGCCAGGAGGGCGCTCTTCCCGGAGCCGGCGGGCCCGGTCACGATGAGGACGCTGTCGTCACCGCCGAGAAACTCGATCATGCAGGTCACCAGGGCGGCGCGTCCGGTGAAGTACCAGCCCGGGCTGCTGCCGGACATCTGGCCGGTGGCCCGGGAGATCCAGTACTCGTCCAGGTCGGCGCGGTTCCAGCCGACCTGGCTGCGGGCGTCCTCAAGGAGGTCGGTGTCGGTGTAGCCGGGGTTGGGCAGGCAGGGGCTCAGCGCGCGGGCGGCGAGTTGGAGGCTGACGCTGTCGTTGGGGGGCCAGATGCGGTGGATGTCCGCCATGGTGGTGTGGTCCCACACGGCGCTGCTGATGGCATGGAAGTCTTCCCAGCTCAGGTGGGAGCGCGCGTATCCGTTGGTCTGGTCTTCGCAGTGTGCGCGTACTGCGGCCAGCAGCGAGGTGAAGGCCTGAAGGCGGGAGCTGGCGTCTTCGTTGCCGGCGCTCAGCACGACCAGGGACCCCAACGCCCGGCGGTCCTGGTCCAGGGCTTTGAGGTTGTCCAGGAGTTCTTCGGCCAGGCGCCCGGAGAAGCAGGAGTCGACCATCACCAGGACGTGCCCGGCGCGGGAGTCGAGGGCTGTGGTGATGAGCTCGGCCGTGGGGAAGGCGGTGCCCAGCGGCCGGTCCTCGTGCGTGTCGGGCAGGCGCAGGAAGTGCTGCCGTCCGCGGGGGGCGAGACCGTGGCCGGTGATGTAGATGACCAGTGCCTCGTCGTCGTCGGCACCGGCCAGTTCTTCGGCGATCAGGAAGGACCGCAGGTCGTAGACGCTGAGCAGCGGCTTGGGCGGGAGCGACGGCGTGAACCGGCGCTCTTCTTCCAAGTGGGCGCCCGCCCACCAGTCCTCCACGACGGATACCTGGGCGCTGATCCCGGCGCGGAAGGCTTGCCGGTCGGCGGGGGTGCCGTCGTCGTAGTCGCTGACGGCAATGATGACCAGGCGGCGTGCGAAGGTGGGCGGAACGTGTTCTTCGGTCATGACCAGTGGCGGGTGGCGCCTGTGCGACCGGACGGGTACGCAGATACGCCAGGGCGGCGTGGGGATCGATGTTGCCGTTGTCGACTTCGATGTCGGTGACGTTGCGGGCGCCCAGGGCCAGACCGGCTGCGCCGGTGACGACGTCGTCCGGGTCGTAGACGTTGAGCCATTTGATGTGCGCGGGCATGGCGAGCAGCTCCGGCTCCGCAATGTTCATGGCGCGCCGCACGGCGGGGATGCCCAGGGGTGAGCCGCAGGTGACGAAGGTGTGCACAGCGGTTCCAGCGGTGCCGGGGGCGGCGATGATGAAGGCTTCCTCATCAGTGGTGAAGGCGGTGGAGTCGTCCGGGAAGAAGTCCGACGGGCCCAGCCGGTCCGCGCCCCGTGCCAGCAGCGAAGACCAGTGCGGAATCTCCAGCGTGGGCGTCAGCTGCGGGTCCGTGCGCACCGCGTCCGCCCCGTGCGGGGCGGTGATGCCACGGTTCAGTGCCTTGCCCCAGTCTTTGATCAGCTCGCGCTGCGACGTACGGCCCTGCTTGATGCCGTGCACTCCCACCACGTGCTGCTGTTCCACCCGGTCCCCCACTCATGTGCACTCGTCGCTGGTCAACCGGCCCACTGCGGCGGCATATTCGAGGAGCCCACTCTACGGTGGGTGGTACGGCCTCTTCATGTCATCGGGGCACCAGGCTTGTGCTGGGCGGCCTGCCCGGTGCGCTCGTCCGCTCGTTGATCTACACGCCGGTTGCGTTCCCCGGCCATAGCCGATGATGGTGGGTATGCAGCAGGCCCCCTCGACGAGCCCGTCCCAGTACGCCAAGGCGCCGACCAGGCTGCACACGCTGGTGTCGCCGCAGACGGTTCCGCTGCCTGTCCATACGAGCGAGCAGCTCCTGCCGCTGGAGCGTCTGTCCTGGGAGAACTTCGAGCGGCTGTGCCTGAAGCGGGCGGTGGAGCGCGGGACGGTCGAGGACTCCGCCGATCATGCCGGGGGCGACAGTGTCACCGGGCGCATGAGCGCCTACGACGCCCGGGCGCAGGGAAGCCTGTACGGCACTCAGGGCCAGGAGCAGCAGGGCATCGATCTGTATGTCCGTCTGCCTGATGCCTCACTCGGAGACGGCTCCGGTCCCGAGCGGGTGTACCTGAGCCTGCAGTCGCGGCGGGTGAAGTCGCTGACCGCCGGTCGGCTCAAGAAGGCGGTCACGGACTTCCTGGACGGCGAGTGGGCTGCGGTCAGCCGGGTCTTCGTCTACGCCACCAGTCTGTCGGCCGTCCCGCAAAAGACCGCCGACGAGGTGGTGACGCAGCGCGAACGGCTGGCGCGTGCGGGCATCTCCTTCGAGGTGTGGGATGCGGAGTATCTGTCGGACTGGCTGAAGCAGCGGCCGCACGTGGTGCATGACTTCTTCGGCCGTGCGTGGGTGGAGGAACTGTTCGGACCCGAGCAGGTTGCCGCTTTGGTGACCCGGCTCGATGCCGTGCAGGTTGCCGATCTGCGTGAACAGCTCGGTTCCTTCTACGCCACTTTCTTCGCCCACACCGACTCCGGTGCGATCGCCCTGCAGCACGCACAGGCCCAGCCGGACCTGCGGCAGCGGTTCGTTCTTCCCGACGTGTTTCCGGTCCGCCAGCTGGGCCGCTGGCCGGCCCAGCTGGCGGCACCCGAGGCGGTCTCCTCCGGGGGGTCCCCCACGGCCTGGTACCGCAAGGCGCAGGCGTCCGCCTTCGGTCACGACCCCGGGAAGCTGGGAACGGCGCTCACGGCGTCTGCTGCCGACGACGGGGAGCAGCCGGTGGCCGTCAGCACCGCCTCTCCGGCGGTGACCGGGGAGGCAACCGGGATCCGCACCGGCGCGGACGTCTGGCTGGCCGGGGCACGACGCCATGTCCTGGTCGGGGAACCCGGTTCGGGCAAGAGCAGTCTGCTGCGTTTTGCCCTGCTGGACCTGTTCGCCGACTCTCCCGCTCTGCCGCGCTGGACCGAGCAGTTCGGTGACCGTCTTCCCTTGTGGGTTCCCTTCCATTTCTTCACCCGACGGCTGGCGCACTACGACGGCGCCGAGGCATCGCTGGCAGCGACACTGCGGGCCTGGTTGGAACAGTACGACGTCGGGCATCTGTGGCCGCTGGTGGAAGAGGCTTTGGCCGATGAGCGGCTACTGCTGGTCATCGACGGCCTGGACGAATGGGTGAGCGAAAGCGCTGCGCGCAGAGCTCTCACCGCGCTGGAGACCTTCCTGGACCAGCGTGGGCTGCCCGCGGTGGCCGCCACCCGCCCCTACGGCCTGTCGCGGCTACAGCCGACGGGTGTGTGGCAGTACGCCTCGCTGGCCCCGCTCTCGCTGCGCCAGCAGCGAGAGGTGGCTGGTCACTGGCTCGGCGCCGCCGTGAACAGCAGCACGGAGGCCGAGGCGTTCGTGAAGGAGCTGTCCGGCGTGCGTGACCTTCGCCATCTCGCCCGGATTCCGCTGTTCCTGATCCTGCTGACCGGCATGAGGTTGGCCGGAGCTCCGCTGCCGACCAGGCGGTTCGAGGTATATGGGAGCGCCATGGACCATCTACTGAGTGAGCATCCCGCACGGCGCGGCACGGCGGCGGGCATCACTGCGGAGCCGAACACGCTGCACCCGGACGACATCCGTCAGGTCCTGGCTCACGTTGCGCTGGCGCACCAACTGCGCGGCGATGTCCAGGCCGTGTCCGAGCAGGGTGTCCGCTTGGACATCATCAGTGCCTTGCGCGATCCGGGGCATCTCGCCCTGGATGCGGCAGCTGCCGCCGCGCAGGCAAGGGGGTTTGTCGACATCGCCGAAGGGCAGCTCGGTGTGCTGGTCCGCCACGGCCCGCGCGAGATCGGCTTCCTGCACCGGGTCCTGCTGGAACAGCTGGCCGCCGAACAGGCCGCCCAGCAGCTGTCCTTTGCGGACCTGCGCGACCTATTCGAGCAGCACGCCCAGGATCCGCGCTGGCATGAAGTGCTGCTGGCCGTCCTATGGCAGCTGCAGCGCACCGAGGAGACCAGTCGGCTGGTCCAGGACCTCGCCGACCAGGCGGCCGGGCCGGAACCGGCCGCGCTGGCCGTGCGGGAACTGTGGGCGCAGGCCATCTTCGGCGGGAACCGGCTGCCTGTCCCCCAGGTCCGGCGTCACGCAGCCACGATCATGGAAGTGATCGACAACCATCCCCTCGTCGGACACCGGCAGCGGCTGCTGTCCGCGTGTGTGGCCGGGCTGGACGATCCAGCAGTGGGCGGTGATCTGGTGCCGTGGCTGTCCCGTTGGGTGCTGGCCGTCCAGCCGTTGCCGCCACAGGTGTTCCACCGGCTGGGGCAGGTGGCCGACGACCAGCAGCTGACCGAGCCGGTCTGGCCGCTGCTGACGGCGGCACTGAGGTCGGAGGACGTGCACGCCGCGTGGGCGGCCGCCCGCGCGCTCGCCGCCCGTTACGGTGCCCAGCCAGGCCAGGAGCAGGTGGTGCAGGCGATGCTGGCGGCGATGCGCCGCGCCGTCACCGCCGATCATGCGGCGGTGATCCTGCACGGTCTGCTGCTCGGCTGGCCCGACGACGACCGCGTCACAGCTGCCGCGGCAGCAGCCCGGCAGCAGCCCGTGCTGGGGCTGCGGCTGACTGCCCTGGCTGCCGTCCTGGGCATCCTGCCCGGCCAGGACGCAACCCGCCGCAGGGCGGACGGGTCGCAACCGCCCGCCCTGACGGCCGAAGAGCGCGCCTGGCTGGTCAGCCGACTCGGCACCGAGGATTTCACCGATGACGTGTGGAAGCCCATGCTCGCCTCCGCGATCGCGGCCTGCCTGCGTGAGGCTTCCGACGAGGCCGAGCAGGTGCGTGACACCTGCCTGTCGATCGTGTCCGGGCGACGCCCCGGGGAAGGCGATCGGGCCGTGGCGTGGGGCGTGCTGATGCTGGCCTGCTCCCAGGACACGGCCGTTATCGACTTCGTCGGCAGCACGTTGGTGAATGATCCACACCAGATCCGGTTCCTCGGCATCGGTGCGCTCGCCCACGCCTATCCCAATGAGCCCGCCGTGGCCGCCGCGGTCGAGGAACTCCTGCAACACGACCCGAAAGCCTTCCTGGACTTCGAGCTCCCCTTCCTGACCGCCCTGGACCGGGGGCCGGTGCTGCGGTCCGTGCTGCTGAGGGAGCTGGAGCACAGCAGTGTCCCGCACTGGGCGGCCGATGTACTGGCCGAACACTGGGCCCACGACGCCGAGGTGCAGCAGGCCCTGCGCACCATGCTCAACGGCGAGCCAGGCCGGGCTTCACTGGTGGCCAACTCGGCTGTTCGTGTCCTGGGTACCCAGCCAGCGCAGGAGCGGCTCCTTGCCTTCATTGGCACGCCGCCACCGGCGGACAGCCGCTTCCGCAAGGAAATCGTCATTCAGGCGCTGCTGGACAGCTGCCGGGAGCAGTCACTTACCTCGGGGCCGGTGGCGGAGCAGATCGCCCAGATGTGCCTGGACGCGCTGCAGGCACCCGCCAACGAATACGAGTTCACCGCTGAAGCCTCAGTCGTTGCTGCCCTGCCAGCAACCACCGCCGCCCGCACGCGCGCCCGCAGCATGCTGCAAAGACCGCAGAGTCCCCTGGCCGCGCTGCTGGCCGGCTATGGCAACGATCCTGACGCTCTCAAGCAGGTACTCGGCCGTGTGCGCGCCGCCCACCCGACCCTGCCCACCGCCGCCCGCCTGCACCTGTGCACACTGCTGCGCGACCACCCCGGCGACAGCGCCCTCATCCGCCAACTGACCGCTCTTTGGCCCGACGAGCCGAACGACCTGGTCCGCTCCGCCGCCTCTGCAGCCTTCCACACTCATCTGCTACGCGACCGCGACCGCGGTGCCCTTCCCGACCCGGAATGGCAGCAAGCACAGTGCGTGATGCGCGAGGCGGCCGCAGGCCGCGGCCACGACAACTGGGCACGGCGGCGGGCCGCATGGCTGGGCGCCCTGCTGACCGACCAACTCAACCTGCTGGACGACCTCGTCGAACATGACGGCCGCCCGGCCCGGCTGCCCCTGGGCGAACTCATCACCACCGACCTCGACCTGCTCGTGCTCGGCGAGATCGCCGACCACTGGCCCGCCCTGCGCACCCACTTCGGCGACGCCCTCCTCAAACGCCTCACCGGCAGCATGCTCTCCAACGACTCGGACACGGCCTGGGAGTACCTCGCGCTGGTCGCCGACCGCCACCCACAGCTGGCGCAGGAACTGGCCGCGGCCATCGCCGCACACCCCAGCCTCCTCACCCACGACTCCGTGCTGGCCTGGTACTCCCACGTCCACCGCGGGGAGCCACAGCTGCTGGACGTTCTGATCGACAATCTCCATGAGGGCGGCCATGGACGACGGGATGTCGCACCCATGCTCCTGGCCGACCCCCTCGTCCTCAACCTCGACGCCGCGACGGTGCGTCGCGCGCTGCACAATGAACTGGACACCCGCCGCAGCAGCTACCCACCGCCCTCGTCCGGCGCGTTCCTCGCCCTGGTCGCCGGGTTCCCCGACGACACAGCCGTCACCGACACCTGGGAGGCCCTCCAGCATGAGCGTGCCCTGCACGGACAGGTCGAGGTGGATGTGTCGGTGTACTACCCGCTGGCATACGCAGCCGTCGAGGCCACCGACTTCGTAGACGAGGTAGCCCACGACAGTGCATGGATCTCCAGCCACTTCACCAACGCCGTCGACCCGCCGTTCGCCCAAGCGGTTATCCGCCGGCTGGAACGCGACCCCGAAGCGCGCGCCCAGGTCGAAGCAGCCATCACCAGCACGGACACCTCCGATGCCTGGGCCGCCCAACTCGCCTCTCTGTACCGCGCGGCCACGGCTCTGACCCCAGACATCGCGGACGACCTGCACAGGCGGCTGCACAGACAGCAAGACCTTCTGCTGCCCGACGCCGTGCACGACTTCGTCACCGCCGCGGATGTCCCGGTCCCCGCTCTCCTACTGCGCATCCTGCAGTCATGAACAGGGACATGACGCATCGTCCCCACACACCCGACCCCGCAGATCCCGGCAGACGGCATAGATCTGGCAGTCCACGTAAAGCCGTCCACAGGCCTGGTTCAGGTGGCCCGGCCCTCCGCGATCAGGCCGGCAACAACGGCATACCACTCCGCCAACTGCCCGTCGCGCTAATGCCGGTAAGCGTGCGCCTCACGGCCGCGTACTCAGGCTACCCATGATCACAACCCCGTTCAGCGCTGAGGGACGTTAGCGTCTCCCCCAGGGCAGCCGTAGACAGCGGGCGACCCGTCACCACGCCTCTACGGCCCCTGACCTGCACACATACCGGAGAATCCATAAGGATTCCCGAGGTATCCACGACATTCCAGCTCCATCACGTCTCGCGAGGTCACATCCCTGACCATCCATGGCGAAACATGAACGGTACGTAATACACGCCTGTCAGATGGCACGCCACCGTTCACAGAGAAAGTCCAGACTCGGAGACAACGCTCCACGTCATGAGCCTTCAGACCTCGCGCCGAAACCGGTAAGGCACAGGGCCGGCGCCCCCAAGAGGGTCTCTTCGGGGCGCCGGCACGCGGGGTTCGTGCACCCGCACGGCCAACGACACGACACCGACCGTTGTCACGGCCAGCCGGCCCGGCCAAGAGGCGTCAGGCGGAGAGGGCGCGCAGGTAGGCCACGGCCTCCCGGGCGGCCTGCTGGTTGTCCTCTTCCCCGGCCTGACCGGCCAGGCGCTCCAGTTCCTCCAGCAGGCCGGCGAACCCGGTCAGGACGACCAGGGGGACGGGCACGGTCTGGACCGCGGCCAGCGCCGCACGGGCCCGCGCGGCCGGCGACTGCAGATCTGTGTCACCGTCGGCAGGGATCAGGGCGCGACGACCGCGCCCCAGGGCAGGGGCGGGGTTCGGGGTGCTCGGAGTGCTCACCCACCCAGTCTCCTGCCCGACCCCGCCCCACACCGCGCCCGGGGTAGACATCCCGGGGTGGGGTGTACTGTCCCATGACAGCCGGGCCCACCGCAGATACCGCTTCCACGACAGTGACCCCGCGCTCACTCAACACCTCACAAGCGAAAACATCCCGGTCTGCTGCCGGACCTCCGCGACGGTGCGGTCGAATGGGCAGGCATTCGACCGCACCGTCGGTGTGGCAGAGGTCTCGGACGGTTACCGGACGATGGCCGACGGGGGGCGTGCCGAAGGTGTTCCTCGTGCCGTGAACGCGGTACGACGACCGGCCCCCGATGGGTCAGCGGCCGTCCGGGGAACGGTTGACGAGGGCGTCCTGGAACCGCCGTGATGCTTGCGCGTTGAGGATGCAGTGTGCCGCCGCCACGGTGAACTCGTCCGCTAGCCGGTCGGCGGACGTGCCCTGTGCCATGGCATCCCAGTGGATGAGGCGTTGCTGTTCCCGCTCCCACATCCGTGTCATGCCGTCCAGGGCGGCCAGCGCGTCGTCGGCGCGGAGGGCCAGGCGCTGGACCTGGCCTTGCAGGGTGATGAATACGCCAGCCTGGAGGTTGTCCATGGTCAGTTGCGTCAGTTCCCGGCCGTATTCCGCGATGTCTGCCTTCGCGCGGTTCATGGCGGCTTGGGCGTCGTCGAGGGCCTGGGAAACGCTCGGGAAGAGGTAGGGCTGTTCCACGGCCGTCTTGACGCTCTTGTACACGGCTGGGATCTTCTTCGCCTCGTCGAAGAAGGCCATTGCGTCGTCGGCGATGGCCTTGGTGTTCCATGCGGCGGTGGACCGGGCCAGCGAGAGTCCGGCCTGTATGACGGTTCCGGCCGCGCCGAAGACCTCCTCGGCGGAGAGGGCCAGCTCGATGCCGGTGACCAGTGCTCCGGGAATGGCCTTGGTCGCACCCAGCGCGATCTCGGCGTTGTTCTTCTGGAGCCGTTGTTCCAGGGCGGCGAGGCTGGTGCGGATCGTGGTGATCTCGCCGCTGGGGCCGGTGTAGTTCTTCTCCAGGGCCTTTGCTTCGGTGTCGAAACGGACGTGATCGTCGTCGACGAGATTTTTGAAGGCAAGGAGCTGGGTCTTGGAGTCGGCCGTACCGGCCTGGAACGAGGATGCCTGCTGTCCCAGGTCGTCCAGCACCTCACGGAGGTCCGGCAGTGCCGCTTTGTCCCCTGCGGCGATGCGGCCGGAGAGCTCGGTCACGTACGGCAGGTAGGAGGTGTAGGCGTTGGCGTAGCCGAGGATGTCGGCGAGCGGCTGGAGCAGTGCGACCTGGTAGGTACCGCTCCACTTGGCGGCGTGGCTGCGGGCCAGGGCCTGGGCCTCGGGCAAGGTGGGGATGAGATCCAGGGTCAGGTCCGGCTGGGCGGTAATGCCGGCGGCCGCTGCGGTGAGCAGCTGGCAGGCGGTGAAGAGCGACTCGACCGGGGCGGCGACTGCGGGGTCGGGAGTGCCGGGCTTCCGCGGGGGTGTCGTGGTGGTCACTGGTGGGCCTCTTCGTCGAGCAGTTGGCAGAGGTGTCCGGCGAGGTCGTTGACGTTCTTCACGGTGGCGTTGAGCCGAGCGGTGACGAATGCCTTGGAGACGGTGGCCGTCTTGTTGACCGACGTGGCGACGTTGTCGATGATCCCGCAGGTTTCATCGAGGCCGGTGCCGAGGGCGCGGAGGGCGGTCTCGGCTTCGCAGACCGACTGCTTGAGCGCGGCCAGGCATTTGATCAGCTGGTGGAGGTAGCACTCCTCGGCGGCGAGGGTGAAGCTCTGCGACATCAGGGAGCTGAAGTCGTTCCCCGAGGCCAGGACCATGAGATGCGTCGCGGCGTACTGGAGTGCCTTGAGCCTGGCCAGTTGCGTCGCGAGGTCCTTCCCCAGTTGCTCCTGGAGGCCCTGGTCGCTCGCGATCTTCGCGGAGACCGCGTTCATGTCCTCGTTGAAGGCCGAGACGTCGGCGGTCAGCGCCTGGTCGAGGTTGCTGACCGCGTCATGAGCCGAGACCAGATCATGTCGGCGGTCCTCAAGGGCGGTCTTCGTGCTCTGCAGCAGCGCGACGAAGTCCGCCCGGGCCAACGAGGCGAGCTCTGTCAGGCGTGGAGCGGTGTCGCCCACGTATTGGGTGGTGAATGCCTGCACCGTGCGCAGCTGCTCTTCGACGGTGTGCTGGGTCGAGTCCAGCCAGGTCCGTGCGTGCCCTTGGAGTTTCTCCACATGGGCCGACAGCTCAGGGAAGCCCGAGGTGTCTCCCAGCTGAGTGTCGAGGATGTCCTGCGCCGTTCGCCGGACGGCCGGGAACAGGGGGGTCGTTGCGGTCACGATGTCAGGCCGCCTTGGTCAGGTCGACCTGGTACGTGAAGGTGGTCATCTGCTGATCGATCTCGACCGCCTTGGTGTGGACATCATTCCAGTCCTTCTTGGCGGTGTTGAGCTTGATCTGCAGGATCCTGCTGTTGACCTTGTCCTTGTCCGTGAACGTTTCCGTGCGCTTCATGTACTCGATGACGGTCTTGAACCTGGTCAGCAGCTGGTTCCAGGTGGTCAGCATGGTCCCGAGGGCGTCTGCCGCCAGCTTGCAGGCGTCGCGGAGACCGGTGAACTGCGTTCCGAGGCCGTGCAGGACGGCGAGTTCCGTCTCCAGGTCGGCCAGCTGCGTGATCGCCGCGGCCATATCCCGCTTGGCGCTGTCGTAGTCAACCGAGCCGGCGATGGTCGCGCCCGCGCCGCCGAGAGCCAGGGCGGCGCCGGCGATGATGATGCCCGTCGATCCGCCGCCGGTGGGGATCTCGGCCAGCGCTCCGACGGCGATGGTGAGAGCACCGAGCACGACGCCCACCGAGCCGGCCGCAGCCAGCGTCAGATCGCGCGACATGCGCTTGCTAAGAGCATCTATGTTCGCCCGGATCGCGTCGATCTCCCCCTGTTCCCCCTCATACACCGAGTGGGCTTTGTCGATGATCTTCTGGAAGTTCCCGTGGTCGGTTTCCACGTCGGTGTAGAAGGGGCTGAGCGCGTCGCGCGCGGCCTGGGCGTTGTCCCGGAGGCTCTCGATGCTCGACACCAGGTCGCTCAGTCCGTCGATGAAGTCCTGCTTGTTGCTGCCGGTGTTGATGTCCTTGGCCATGTCCACCAGCGGGTCGTAGTACGAGTCGAAGTCGTTGGCGAAGCCCAGCAGGTCGGTGTTGGTCTGGATGAGCTTCGGCGCCAGGGAGTCCCGCCACGTCTGGCCGTGGCTCTTGGCGGTGGTCTGGAACTGCTCGAGGTTCTCGATCTTGTCGAGCTTCACGGTCGGCTGCTCGAGGATCATCGTGACGTACGTCTCGACCGCGGTACGGGCACCCGCGGTGTCCATGGCGTGCTGACTGATGGCGCCGTTGGTGTCGAAGGCGGGCTCGTCTGCGTCAGCGAGAAGATGCAACACGGCTGAGTCTCCAATGTGTGAAAACGGTCAAGTGACAAGCGATGGCGGGATGCCGTCCCAGTGCTGCGGACCCGTAGGCGAGCAGACCCGTCCGTCGGGTATGTGACAGCCCGGGACGGTGTGCTCGACACGCTGTACGGCAGGGTGCGGTCGCGCTGGGTGGCTGAGTGCGGGTGCGGCGGTCACGTCGCGCCCGCACTCTTGTTACCTGCCGGTATCAAAGCGTTCGACTGCCACCAGCAAAGAACCGGAGAGGATAGATCCGGACACCGGATCCTGATGACCTTGGTTGCACCCAGGAAGGGCCTGGTCCGTACCACGACCTGGCTGCCCGTGTCGGTCTGGGGTGATCATCCCCAGTTGTCGCATGGCTCGGCACTTACTGGTCCGCTGCCGCGACTGAAGGATCGAGGGCGCCGATATGACTCAAGATCATCTACCGAATGAGGCGGCGCACCCGGCTCTACCCCCGCGAACGCCACAGAGAACGGCCGACGGATGCGCGGACCAGGCACGGATGCAAGCCGATCCGGCACATCTACCAGCGAACTCACGGACCGGCAGACCGACGCACACGGTGGATACCCTGCTCGGTTGCCTCTCCCTGCCATATTCCGGCTGCCCTCCTTCCCATACGGCCTCGGCCTCGGGGAACGCGCGGCGGCTCAGATCCCGCATCGCGGCAGTCTGCCGCTCCACCGTTTCCGCGATGGGCGGGTCCACCCAGCGCTGCGGAACGGGCCGCAGGCACGCGCCCCCGGCACCGGGGACGGGGCCCGGCAGCGAGGGCCGGACGGACGAACGCACACGCCGGAAGCCGGAAGGCCCAGTGACACCAGGGCGCCCCTTCGAGGCCGGCGGGGGCAATCAGGCCCCAGATGAAGGTGCCGGTCTCGGCATAGAACTGCCCGTGGCCACCGAGGCGTGGCTGTACTTGTCGAAGTCCAGGTCCGCGACCACGGCGAGCACCGGAGACGTCAGCGGTAGCGGCGTGCGGCGGCGCGGCACTGACACCCAGCGCCGCGCCGATCCCAACCCAGCCGTCGCCGGCCGCGCGGTCAGCGGCGACCGCGGCCGCGACCGCCGCGCGGGCCGTCTCCAGCAGCTCCGGGGCGGCGGGGGTGGAGGACTTGGCGGCTGCGGACCGGACCCGAAGTCATCGATCAACGCCGAGTTCTACGAGCTGGAGGCCGGCCGCCATGTACCCCCGGACCGGGTGTGGTCGGCATGGCTGTGCGGCGACCACCTCGTCACCGAGCGGCGCGAGGTGCTCCGGCAGTTCGCCAACGGCATCGACACACCGGGCACCGGGTCCACCACGCCTTCCTCGCCTCGGTACGCGTCCTCGGGGGAAGGCGTCGACATCACCGGCGAGCGGGGCGTGGAAGCCGTCTGCTTCGCCGACACCCGCGGCTCACAGGTCAAGATCGTCCAGAACATCGGCCGCGCGCTCCGGCCCAACAAGGACGGCTCCACCAAGATCGCGCGCATCATCGTGCCCCCCGGCGAGGACCTCACCGACATGGTCGCCTCCGCCAGCTTCCGCCCCCTCTTAGCCGTCCTCCAGGGCCTGCGCAGCCACGACGAGCGCCTGGTCGAGCAACTCGCCTCCCGCGCGCCCCCGTGCCGTACGTGCCTGAAATCCCCTCAGAGTCGCGGCAAAGACCGTGTCCCACCGAAGTGTGTCGCTTTACGCGGGGGTAGCTTCCTTGCTGGGTGACGTCGCGCCGGTTGCCGGCGGTCAGGGACACCGCGAGCGGGGTGCCGTGCCGGTCGACGATCACATGGTGTTTGCTGCCGGGACGGGCACGGTTGACTGGCGAAGGGCCCGTGTGGGCCCCCCTTTGAGTGCCCGGATGTGGAGCCGTCGATCGAGCAGTCGTCCATGTCGAGGAGGCCGGCGCTGCGGAGCTCGATCAGCAGGGCCTCGCGGAGACGGGGCCAGACCCCGGCCTTGGTCCAGTCCCGCAGGCGCCGCCAGCAGGTCACCCCGCTGCACCCGATCCGTTCGGCGGGAACATCCGACCAGCTCACGCCTTTGCGCGGTACGTACACGATGCCCGCGAGGGCAACACGGTCCTCCACCGGCTTGCGGCCGGGGAAGCGGTGCCGTCGTGGCGGCCGGGCAGGGATCAGCGTGGCTATCCGCTCCCACAGATCACCAGAAACAAGATCATCAACCATCCGGCAGACCCTGCCCGACGCCATGACCAGCTCCCAGCGGCCACACCGAACTCATCCTGAAACGATCAGTAAAGCCCTGGGCCAGCGCCCGCCGACCCGCAGCCGCTGCCCCAGCGCCCAGCCCTGTTACGCGACACCGATGACCGCACCCTGGGCAGACTGAGCGGGCAGGCCGCCCAGGAGTCGCGGGGCGCGGAGCAGGTACATGACGGTGGCGGGCGAGGGGCACTGCCCCTCCTTCTTGCCCTTGGTGATGACGAGGCGGGCGGTGGCGTCCCGCAGGTGAAGGCTGGCTCTTCAACGCAACTGCGGAACATCTCCGGGACCGAGTCCACTACGCCTGGCCAGGGCACGTCGTCGACATATGGGCTCATCTCCGACTCGTGGTCGAAGCCTCGGACATACGCGCCGGCCGGAGAGAAGATGACGTCGAACTCGCCCCCCGAGCCGTTGCGCATGGAGGCGATCTCTTCCGTCTCGGACCAGGCCCGGCTGAATGAGTAGTAGCGCTCACCGTCAGGGTTCAGCACCGTCTCCAGCATAGCTATCGACCGACACCGGTCCCGCAGCGTCGGGATATCAGGAAGAGCCTCAGCAACGTCGTGAACAGTCATGCGGCCTATCCAAGCGCACGCCACTGACAACAGATCCCTCGTTCGCTGAGCGGCAGACCTCGCGACCCAGCCGAGGTGAATTCATCCCGAAGAGTCGCAGATGGTCGACAACGGCAGATGGCAGAAACCGTGATGCTCCTCAACGAGCAAGTCCCCGAGCTCGACAAGCTCATCGAGGCCCGGTGTCGCGACCACCAGCACTTTGAAGTGATCACCAGCATGCCCGGTCTGGGCATCATCCTCGGCGCCAAGTTCCTGGCCGCCACCGGCGGTGACATGGCTCTGTTTGGCACCCCCAACCGCTTCGCTGCCTTCGGGGGCGTTGCACCGGTCCCGCGCGACTCTGGCAAGATCAGCGGCAACCTGCGACGCCCTCAGCGATACAACCGGCGGCTCCAGCGCGTGCTCTATACCTCTGTACTGTTCAGTATCCGAAAGTCCGAGGAATCCCGCTGCTTCTACGACCGCAAGCAGCGATCTGCTGCTTCGCCCTGTCGTGGGGCAACTTCTTCGTCCCCTTCATGCTGCTGCCCTCCCCCGACCGGCTCCCGGCGTCCGTCAGCGTCTTCACATTCTTCGGCAACTTCGGGCAGGTGGCGTACGGGCAGCTCGCGGCGTTCTCAATCCTGTACTCGACGCCGGTCGTCCTGCTGTACGCGCTGATCGCCCGGCGGATGGGGGGCGGCTTCGCGCTGGGCGCGGCGGTCAAGGGCTGAGCGCCCTGCGGGTTCGTGCGGTCGGCCGTTACCTCACCATTCGCCGGGAGTTGTTCCCTGGGAGTGCTGGCGATCGGGCGACAGGGAGGTGCCGGTGCTGACGGAAGCGCTGGAAGGTCTGGCAGCGGCGGGCGGGAGCGCGTTAGTGGGCGCGGCGGCAACGGACGCCTGGCAGGCGGTGCGGACAAGCGCCGCACGCCTGCTCAGCCGCGGGGACGACGGCCAGGAGCAGTACGCGATCGAGCGGCTCGACCGGACCGCCGCCGAGATCGAACGGGCCACGGACGAGGACAGGCAGCAGTTGCGCGACAAGCTGCGGACGCGCTGGACCGGCCAGCTGGAGATGCTCCTCGAAGAGCACCCCGAGGCGGCGGACGAGCTGCGCGAACTGATCGAATGCGTACGGGCCGAGTTGCCGGCGGCGCGGGAGTCGTGGGTGCAGAACAACACAGCCGAGGCGGGCGGGATTCAGTACATCACCCAGGGCGGCGACATCAACGTCGGCCGCGGCCCGGCTGGTGCCTGAGGCCCGGAATGAGCGAGCAGCACAACACAGCGCGCGAGAGCGGCGTCCAGTACATCACCAGCGCCGGTGACATCAACGTCTACCCGCCGCGGGGCGGAGGCGGACGGTTCGCGAAACGGCGGGTCTTGCTGGCGGCCGGCGCGATCGTCGCAGCCGCGGCCACGGCAGTCACCCTGGCCTTGCTGCCGTCGCCGCCGCCGGCGGCCCGGACGAGGGCGGCCGGGAGCTCCGCCCATTCGCCCGCGGGGGTGCCCGCGCATTCCGCGCCCTCGTCGGCTTCTGCGGCCCCCAAGGCCTCGGCGGGTAGCGGGGCGTCCTCCGCGCCGGAACGCCCCGAATCCAGGGACGCGCCGAGCGCGGCCCCGGCTCCGGGCCGCCCGGACGCGGACTCGGACCTGAAGGAGGGGTCAGCTCCCGATTCCCGTGCAGACGGCACGCCACATGCAGCGGTGCGCAGCAAATCGTGGAGCACGTCCTACGTGGACGGCACGGTATGCGCTGTTGGGGACGAATGGACGCAGGTACCCGGCATGACGGGCATCAACTTCCAAGCCTGCACCTACGCGGTGAGCTCCTCCGGTAACGCACAGTTCGGCGTCAAAGTGCGCAATACGAGCAAGCGGCAGGTAGCAGTCGCGGTGTGGGTCGAGTACTGGATGACCAAGCAGCAGTACAACTGTTCAACGCTGTTCCCTCAGGACCATGTCGTGATCGATCCCGGGACGACCTGGTACAGCCAAATGCGGAACTGCATCCGGAGCCTCAAGGGAGAGAAGCACCGCGTCCAGGCCTATGCAGGCGTATCGGAGGAGGGCGGAAGCCCGCGGTATTCCCGCCTTGCACCCTCGCGTGGCGTCGACATCTTCGAGAACGGCACAGCGGTCCCGGTCATCTATCCCAACTGAATCCGTGCCCGCCGGCGGCCGGTCGGCGCGCGCCTCACACTGCCCGCTCGGAGGGTCCGCACCGCACCCCTCCTCCTCCCCCGCCCGGCTGGCCGGAACCGCCACTCGGGGGGATGCCCGCCACTGGCTCAACCGGCGCCGCGCGAGCGCGAGCACCATCACGTCATGGAGCACGGCCCCGTCGTTGCCGCAACCGCCTCGGCGATGGCCCTTGACGCGTTCCACTACGCAGACGGTAGGCACGGACGCCTGGCGGGGGAGGTAGGTTGCGTGTATGCGAGAGGCGTTCTTCGAGTTCATGGCCAGCACCCCGATATCGAACAGCGTGGCGATGCGGTGGACCACGAAGAACCTCACCCTCACAGAGCGGCAGGGCGCCTACTCCGCCGTAGTGACCCTTACGCGATATTCGCACCTGCAGCTGATGCTGCGGGTGAAGAGGCTGGAGCCCAGCAGCCGGTCGCTGGCCTTCGACAGGCTTTACGCACAGCGTTCGGAGATCGGTGAAGAGGCCGACGGCACGCTGGTGGTCGTGACGCCTGCTCCCTTGAGCGTTCGCGTGACCTCTCGAGCCCCTCTGCGGAAACACCGGCGTGGCCGGAAGAACGGCGCGCCGTATGCGAACTTCCAGGAAGGACGGTCCTGGCTCCTGCGCGCTCACGCGGTTGTCTCCGCATCAGTCGCCGCCGCACTCGATGTGCCCGAGGACGCCGAGGGTCGCGTGGAGGACCTGCTTGCAGAAGCGATACGCCTCCACCGTTCCTCCGCGACGCGGCCTGCGGTCCCGTCCGCCCGGCAGCTGGTGCCCTCGACCGGCGGGCCATCGGCGACCGCGGGCCCACAGCCTTCCCCGAGCCTTCCCGCATCCCCGCCGGTACCCTCAAGGGCGGCTGACCCTGAGGGTACGCCGTTTCCACCGTGTCCCGTGTGTGCCCTGCCGGTGCGGGCGGCAGGACGCACGCGTCACCAGCGGTGCGAGAGCCGGTCGTCCGCACAGATTCCCTCGGCGACCGACACGGTCAAGAGCACCGAGGAGGCGACGGCCGAGTACCGCCGCCTGGTCGCACACGTGGAAGAGCGCGAGCCGAGCACACACGGGCAGCGGCGGGAATCCACCAGCCACCTGCCGGTCCGGCTGCCGGCTGCCCGGCAGGCGGTTCTCCTGCGGTGCGCCGGGCAATGTGAGAACCCGGCTTGTGGTGGCCAGCCGGCAGACGTGACCGACAACGGCCATCCCATCCTCGAAGTCGACCACATTCAGCGCATCGCCGCGGGCGGCCGCGACCACCCGCGCCAGATGATCGCGCTCTGCCCGAACTGCCACGCTATGAAGGAACGCGGCCGCAACCGGGCAACGCTCCAGGCCACACTCGCACGGACGGCGCAGAGCCTGCACGACCGCTGGACACAAACACCCTCGACCGTCTTCAGTCACAGCGCCCGCGGAGGGGCCATCCCACCCGAGTGCGCGTGAACGCGATGCGGGTTCGGCGTGTGGCGCGCGGCCGTCGCCGTCCGGTGGTTCTACGCTCCGCTCGTGGGGCAGACTCCGGTTGCGCGACCTCACCGGCTGACCTTCTTGCCGGCAACGGGCAGCGCCTGTCCCGGCGCGCCGCCGAGCAAGCGGCGAGTTGGCCGGGTCAGTCCGAGCGCCGCCAAGCACCGGTTCCTGCCCCCGCCCACGCTTTCTCGGATTCGGGTGTCGGTTCCGCAGATGGTTTCCCCATCAGGTTCAGCGCGTTGAAGCTAGGGCCGTGGAGGGCTCCACCGTTCCGGCTCGGGCCGCCGCACCACGGCTGCTGAGCTGGGTGAAGCGGGTCGGCAACTAAAAGAACCCGCGGACCGAAGGCGGCAGCATCCCGCCGGTCCAGGGCCAACGCGTGACCGTTGCGGTACAGGCGTGACCGGCAGTGTGATGGGGTAGTCGCCGCTGGCTGCGCCCGTGGGGAGCGCAGCGCAGTGGCGTCCTTCAGTGGGTTGCGGCACAGGCCGCCACGCACAGATCTTTCCTAGGCGGGGCGAGGGGCGTCACCCGGTTCCACGGCCAGCACGACGTCGCCGAACACAACGGCCAGCCAGGGAAACGTGTCGACACCCCGCGGGTGCGGCATCGGCAGCCGGGCCCGTACTGGCCGCGCGCTGTGCCTGGAGTTCCTCATCACATGCGGCACGGAGCGGCGAGGCGCACAGTGGAGTCAGGGGCACCCGATCTCCGGGAGGCCGACGATGCCCGGACGTGGCGCCAAGACGCCTGTATACGCCACTGATACCTTGTCTCTCCACGAGCCTGTCGTCCTCGAGCCCGGCATGTCCACGGAGGTCCTGTTCGGCCCTCCGACGCCTGGACCGCTTCTCGTCCGAGCCTCGAAGGACAGCACTCTGCCACAGCCGGAGGGCCCTGAGACGGACGACGGCGGAGGACCATCCCGGCCGGAGCCCGGCAGTGGGGGTGTCCTGCTATCCCGGGCTCCCGGAGGGTATGGGGTCGTCGACCGGCTTGCTCCTGCCTGGATGCCGGGAACCGAAGGCCATCTTTCCCGGAGCGCGCAGGATCTCGGCATTGTGGTCCACGACGGCCGCCGAAACGTCATGGCCACAGGCAACGGGGAGGTCAGCCACACCGTGACAGCCCCGAGCGGCGGTAGTACGCCCACTGGAGGAGCATCTCTCCCGTTCGGCCGCCGCTGGCGCGCACAGATCACCAACAACGGATCTTCGCGTGCCTCCGTCTGGTGGACGGTCCAGTTCCAGGGTCACCGGCCCATCCTGGAACGAGACATCGACCTCACCTTTCTCAACAGCAAGCTCGATACCCTCTTCAACAACGTCCTCTTCGACGGCGAGCCACCACTGACTCTCGAATTCGTCAACCTGGGCCCGAACGGCGAAGAGGGTCCTTTCTTCCTTGGTCGTGAAACGTATGTGCGACTGTCCCTCGCACCGGAGTGGGCCCGGGTCTACCCGGACCTGCACCACCTAAAGGCTTCACTAGGTGGTCTTTGGTTCACACAGCCCACGAAAACCGAGTCGATCACCGTCCAGGCCACGATCCATGACGGGGCCCCGGCCATTCGCCTCAGCATCCGGTTCCCCCGGAACAGGGGCAGGATCGACGTCTTGAACGTGCTCAGCTCCCTGGCGGGCGGCCTTGCCGTCGACATCGCTGCCGACATCGTCGGAGACGTGCTCGACGCCATCGGAGGCGGGCGCCCGGTCATCGACATCGAGACCTTCGACCTCGACCTCTTCCTGGTGCTCCGGCCACCCCGGGACCACTTCGGCAACATCCGCCCGAGGTTCGAAGTGGTGGCCCGTCCCTACGTCTGGACGTCACCGGACTGGGCTGGAACGGTCATCGATGCCGGTGTTCAGCTCGCCCTGGAGCGTTTCCTTCCCAGGGAAGCCGCCCCACAGCTAGCCAAGTACGCTGAGAACTTCCAGGGCTGGCTGCTGGGTGATCGTGGCCTGGAGGTCCGCGACAGCAGAGAGGCGATCAGCCTCACGTACGTCGGAAAGGCCAAGACGAACGACTACACCCGTGCCCCTGTCCCCTCCCAGCCCCTTACCCAGGGCAATCTCGCGAAGATCGACCACATCGTCGTCCTCATGATGGAAAACCGCTCATTCGACCACATGCTGGGCTACCTCAGCCTCCCCGTACGCCGGGGTGGATCGGGGCGCCACGACGTCGACGGCCTCACGGGATCCGAGAGCAACCCCAAGAACGCGCGCCGCGAGATGCAACGAACGTTCTCCCTCGCCACCCCGCGCGAGGGCGGCACCGTCGGCCCGCGATACGAGACACGGGGCACACGCTTCATGCTGGATCCCGGACACGGCTTCAAGAGTGTGGCCTTCCAGCGTGGCGACACACCGATTCCCGTGCGGCCCCTGCGCCCCTTCCCGCCGGGCCTCTCGCCCCCTCCCCTCGCAGTAGGCCACAACCAGGGCTTTGTCCTCGACTTCGCCCGAAAATTCGGAACCGAGGTGCCCCTCGCCGTCCAGGCACTCGTCTTCGGGGACGTGATGGGCTACCACCCGGCGTCCCACGTGCCGATCTACGACTACCTCGCCACCGAATTCGCGATCTGCGACCAATGGTTCGCCTCCCACCCCGGCCAGACCTGGCCCAACCGGTTCGTCTCCCTCACAGGGCGGCTGGCCACCGACCCTGAGACCGGCGACCCGCAGATCGAGAACCCGCATCTCGCGAGCTTCGATCCTTTGGAAACACCGACCATCTTCGACCACCTCACCGGCGCCGGGGTCGAGTGGCGATACTACGAACACGATTTCGCGATGCTGCGGACCTTCTCCACATACACGCTGGACAGCGAACATGTGCTGCCGATCGACGATCCCGACCGCGGCTTCTTCCACGCCGTCAGCACCGGCACACTGCCCCCGGTCACTTACATCGAGGCCAACCTCACCGACATCCCGCCCGGCAACGACGACCACCCACCAGCGGACATCGCCGAAGGCCAAGTACTCGTCAATCGCATCTACCAGGCACTCGCCGCCAGCAGCATCTGGAGCAAGACGCTTTTCATCATCACCTACGACGAACACGGCGGCTTTTTCGATCACGTCTGGCCGAAGAGCTACGACGAGACACACATCTACGACTCGGCCAACCCCACTGCCGGCGGCTTCGTCCCCCTCGCCCACCACCCGGACCACCCGGACCTCTGGATCGACCACTACGGAATGCGTGTCCCGGCCTTCGTCATCTCCCCATGGGTACCGAAGAGTCACGTTTCGCACACCGTCTTCGACCACACCGCAATCCTCAAGACGATCATGACACGGTTCCTCGACCAGCAGCCGCCTGACATGGGCGCCAGGGTTGCGCTCTCCCCGGACCTGGGCGGACTTCTCACCGAGAGTTCCCCACGATCGGTCGGCGTGGGACCTCTCTCGGGCGTCACATTGACCCCCGACCGGCGGTTCCGGCAGGCCGTCCGCGGGAGCGGGGCAGACGACGACTTCCGCACCTTCCTGGGCGGATTCGCCCGGAGAGTACGCGGACGGTGAGGGGAGCCCAGCACGATACGGATGCGGCGCTCCTGCGCGGGCCAGGAATCCCGGCGGGCGGTTCCGGCTACCAGACAATGCCACCGTGGCCGCGGTGCGGATATTCGCGAGCCACGAGCACTTGAATACGCGCGCAGGAGAGGGCGCCGACAGAATCTACGGCCGCCCGCCGGTGCGTGGAGACGGCGGATCAGTGAACTTCCCTCGGGGGTTCCGGCATGGTGCTGACTGCGATCACGAAGAAGGGGCACCGGTTCCCAACAGGGATCGGTCGGCCTTCAGGCCTATGCCACATCCACGATCCGGATCTCCAGTGCGGCCGCCCGGCGCGGCGGGGCCGGCGCGGGGTGGCCACTGGCGGCGGCCCGTGCCAGAGGCACCAGGACGGGCCGCCCGACCCCGGCCAGGAAGCCCTCCTCCTGGAGCCGCCGGAGCCGGAGGCGGACTAAGCGGCGCCAGTGCCGCCGGCCCTAGCGGCGCGGACGCCGAACCTCGACTGAAGAACGTGCTTCTCAACCCAAAGGTCGGGGCACAGGCTGGCCCAGCAGCGCCGTCATCTCCTACGAGGTGGTGCGCTCGCTCACAAGAGCGAAGTAGACGTACTGGTCAAGAGGCATCCCGGGAGGATACCCGGGCACGTTGCCCCGTACCGCAGTACGCCGACAAAAGGGGCGCGGGCAACAGCAATACTGGCCTTACCACCGGCACAGTGGTCGAGATGGTCGGGTTGGCAGACGCTGGCCGACCGCGCGGGAGTGGGCCTGCAGTGTGACACGTCGCGCCCCCAGCCACTGCCGCTCCTGGGTCTTCGCTGTGCCGTCTCATGCCATTGGTTCCTCGCTGTCAGGCTTGGCGGGTGTAGGACGTGAGGCGGTCGGCGAGCGCGATGACGAGGTCGCGTAGTTCATCGGGGCGCTCGATGACGAACGGCCGGTCGAGTGAGGCGAGTATCCGAGGTATCCAGTCGAGTTGCTGCGCCCGTAGCTCGACGCGCAGCCAGTGCTCGGCCGCCGGGTCCTGGCCGGCCGCGGGCTTGTGCTCCTCCAGGCTCACGACGCTGGCGGGGAGGTGCGCGCGGATCTGCTCAGCTGTCCCGTGGATCCGCAAGGTCACCTCATGCCGGTACTCGGCCGTGGCGAATCCTGACAACACGCGCTGTGCCGGACCGGGACCCGCGGGCGCTTCGAATGAGCCGGGCAGGGCTCTCGCGGCTGCGATGCGATCGAGCCGGAAGGTTCGGTCCTCGCCGACTTGGGCATCCTTGCCCGTCACGTACCACCGGCCCGCATGGGCGACGATCCCGTACGCGTGCAGTGTGCGTTCGCTGCGCCGTCCGTCGCGGTCGGTGTAGCGGATCGAGACCGGTCGGCGGTGGCGCACCGCATCGGCGATGGTGAGCAGGAGCCCGGCGTCCGGGTGGTCCAACTCGCCGGGCTGATCCGTGAAGGCGAGAGCTTCCAGGAGTGTGTCGAGCCGGCGGGCGATGTGCTTGGGCAGCACCCGCCGGATCTTCGCTGACGCCGTCTCGTTTGCCGTGCGCTGCGTCGTCGTCAGCTCTGCCCGGCGGCCGGCGACCAGGCCGAGCAGCACGGCCAGCGCCTCGTCGTCGCTGAGCATGAGCGGAGGCAAGCGGTAACCGGGAGCCAGCCGGTACCCGCCGTAGCGGCCGCGGACCGACTCCACGGGCACGTCCAGGTCGATCAGCTGGTCCACATACCGCCGCACAGTGCGCCCTTCGACGCCGAGACGGTCGGCGAGCTCGGCCACCGTCCGGGTGCCGCCCGACTGCAGCAGCTCCAGGAGTGTCAGCACGCGGCCGGTGGGTCGAGGCATGTTCGCAGCCTAACGCGAATACAGGACCGATTCTGTCCACTATTTCTCCTAGCCTGCGACGTGCACGCCTCCAGCACAGCCAAGGAGATTCCCATGGACTTCGTCTCGATCCGCATCATCACCAGCGACGTCGCACGCCTCGTCGAGTTCTACGAGCGAGCCACAGGAGCGCGGGCGACGTGGGCCACCGAGGACTTCGCCGAACTCAAGACCGCGGGCGCAACCCTCGCGATCGCCGGCACCCGCACCGTCCCGCTGTTCGCCCCGGGCTCCGCCCGCCCGGCGGACAACCACAGTGTGATCACCGAGTTCCTCGTCGACGACGTGGACCGCGTTCACCAGAACCTGACCGGTTTCGTCACCGACTTCGTCAACGAGCCGACCACGATGCCCTGGGGCAACCGGTCGCTGCTGTTCCGCGACCCCGACGGCAACCTCGTCAACTTCTTCACCCCCGTCACCCCGGAGGCCATCGAAAAGTTCGCACGCTGACGCCACGCACAGCCGCTCATGCGGGAGCCCCGAGATCCCAGGGCGCCCGGTGAACGCAGCCGCCGAGTCCAGGAGCGCCACCAGCAGGGGGCATCGGAACGCACCGCTGACCCCCGAAGGACGTCTGCGCTTGTGCCTGCGGGTCGATACCGGACGTCCGATCGCACACGTCGCTGCGGAAGCAGGAATCTCCCGCCGCTGTCACTTGGTCGGCTGCTCGTTACTGTAGTTGTCTGTGAGCGTTTCGCCGTGGCGGAGCCAGGGGCGGGCGAGGGTGATCAGGGCGAGTGCGGCGAGGGCGACGGCGATGAGCATGATGAGGGCCATGGGGGTTGAGCTGGTTTCGCCGAACAGGCCGACGAGGGGTGAGGCGAGGGCGCCGAAGAGGAATTGCAGGCCGCCGAGGAGGGCGGAGGCGGCTCCGGGGGCGGTGCGGCCGAGGGCCTGGCCGAGGGTGGTGGCGGCGGGGAAGATCAGTCCGACGCCGAGGAGGGTGACAAAGAGACTGGCCCAGGTGCCGGCGAGGGTTTCGCCGGCTGTGCCGAGGATGGCCAGCTGGCCGGTCACCCCGAGGCCGCATATGGCGACGCCCGTGGTCAGCATGGTGTTGAGGCTGATCTTCCGGGAGAGCCTGCTGAAGGCGAAGCCCGCGATCAGCATGCCGACGGCGTTGGTGGCGAAGATCAGGGAGTAGGCCGTGGGCGAGACGCCGTGCAGGTGCTCGAAGACGAAACTGGACCCGCTGATGTAGGCGAACAGCGCGGCCGAGGTGAGGCCGAGGACGAGTACGTACCCCATGAATGCGCGCTGGCGGCACATGCGCCCCATGGCGCGGAAGGTGTTCGCCAGCCCCTGTGACTGCCGGTTCTGCGGGGGCAGGGTCTCGGGGACCTTGGCCAGCACCGCCACGGTGAGCAGGGCGCCGGCCAGGGCGAGGGCAACGAAGATGCCGCGCCAGGCGGTCACGCTGAGGATGGCGCCGCCGAGGACCGGGGCGGCCACCGGGGCGATACCCAGGACCTGGGCGAGCAGGGCGAAGTAGCGGGGGACCTCGGGGCCGTCGAAGCGGTCGGTGAGGACGGCGCGGGCGAGGACCATGCCGGTGGCGGCCGCGACGCCCTGGAACAGGCGCAGGATCAGGAGCGTCTGCACGTTCGGCGCCAGGGCGCAGGCCAGGGACAGGGCCGCGAAGGCGGCGGTGCCGCCGATGAGGAGTCTGCGTCGGCCCAGTGCGTCGCTGAGGGGGCCGATGACCAGCTGGCCGGCGACCAGGCCGGCGAGGAAGGTGGTCATGGTCAGCTGGATCGCCGAGCTGTCGGCGTGCAGGGCGGCTCCCATGGCGGGGAAGCCGGGCACGTACATGTCGGTGGCCAGCGGAGCCACGGCGCTCAGGGCGCCGAGCACGGCGATCAGGACGGCGCTGCGCTTTGTGGGGGCGGCCGTGCGGGGGGTGCTGTTTGTCGTTCGGGGCGGGGATACCATGAGAAAAACCGTAACCAATACATAACCAGTTAAGCAATTGGAGGTCCGGTGCACGCGCACTCGGGCAGGGTCCGCGGCCAGTGGGCGGCGCACAACCCTGGGCTGGACACGTCCTCGATGGAGATCGTCACGCTCATCAAGCGGTGCACGTCGCTGCTGGACCGCGCGGTCGAGCCGCTCGTCGCGGGCGCCCCGCTGACGTTGCAGGAGCTGGATTTCCTGGTGCCGCTGCGGTACGAGGAGGAGCCGGTGATCGCACGCCGGCTCGCCGAGGACCTGGGGCTGACCCAGGCGGCGGTGAGCAAGGCGCTGGCGAAGCTGGAGCGGCGAGGACTGGTCGAGCGTACGCCCAATCCGGCCGACCGGCGTGCGTCGCTGGTGACCATCACCGAGGAGGGCAAGCGCCTGATGGACTCGCTCTTCCCCCGGCGCCTGACGGTGGAGGCCGAGATGTTCCATGCGCTGGGCGGCGCCCGCGCCGAGGTACTCCAGGCGCTGGAGCGTCTCGCCGAGGTGATGGGCGACCACGTCGAGAAGACGGCCGGCGACCGCCGACGCTGAAGGGCCGCCCGCGTGTCCACCACACGGCGCGGGGCTGCCCGCCGGCTGTACGCGCAGCCGGCAGGCAGCGATGTTCGGATGTTCAGCTGAAGAGCGCCTCAGTGTTGGTGCGCAGGGCTTTGGCCATGCCATCCTCACCGAGGGCGGTGGTGGCCGCTTCGAGGCGTCCGGCCCAGGCGAGGACTTCCGGCAGTGGGGTGAAGGGCCAGTCGCTGCCGTAGTGGAGATGGGCCGGGTCGGCGACGTTCAGCAGGGCCGGCAGCATCTCGGGCAGGGGCATGCCCGCCAGGTCGAAGTGGAGCGTGCGCAGGGCTTTGCGCATCGGCTGCTCGTGCTCCTTGCCGGCCGTGCGCGCGCCGATGACGTCGACGCGCGAGGCGACGGCGGGCAGGACGGCACCGGCGTGCGGGACGATCACGCGGAGGCCGGGGTGACGCTCCAGCACACCGGAGAGCACCATGTCGGTCACCGTCCGCGTGGTGTCGAAGAGGAACTCCAGCATCGGCCGCGGATACGGCAGGGCCGGGGCATGCCCGGTACAGGGGGCGGCGGGGCTGGTGGGGTGCAGGAACAGCACGGCGTTGCGGCGGCCGAGTTCGGCGTAGACCGGCTCCAGCTGCTCGTTGCCCAGGTAGAGGCCGTCGAAGTTGGTCTCGAAGACCACGCCGGCGGCGCCGAGCTCGTCGAAGGCGTACGCGATCTCCGTCAGGGCGCCGTCGATGTCGGGCAGCGGCGTCGAGGCGAAGAAGGCGAACCGGCCCGGGTGGGCGCGCGCGAGCCGGGCGCCCTCCTCGTTGACCTGCCGGGCCAGGGCGCGGGCCACGGCCGCGTCGCCGAAGTGGACTCCAGGGGATGAGATCGACAGGTACGCCTTGGCGATCTTGGCCTCGTCGAGCATTCGGAGGGCGGAGGTCTCGTCCCAGTCGGGGATGCCCCAGATGCCGTCGGGGCGGGAGTGCCCATTGTCGATCAGTGCCTGGCGGTAGAAGTCGGGCAGGAAGTGGTGATGGACGTCGATCTTCGTCATGTGGTCACGCACCCTCGCCCTCGAAGACGACCCGACCGTTGTGGATCACCTGGTGGACGCGGCCGATGGCGGTGATGTCCTGGGCCGGGTTGCCTGAGACGATCAGCAGGTCGGCGAGCTTGCCCGGCTCGACGGTACCGAGGCGCTCGGCGATGCCGAGCAGTTCGGCATTGGCCTTCGTCGCCATGGACAGGACTGCGGGGGCCGGGATGCCCTGGTCATGGACCATCATCACCAGCTCGTCGCGCAGCTTCCAGCCGTGCAGCCCCGGGGAGTGCGCGTCCGAGCCGACCCCGAGCCGTACGCCCGCCTCGTAGGCGCGGTGGATGAGGTGGTTGCCGTAGCGCAGGGTGCGGGCGTCCCCGTCGGCGGTCGCCTCGAACTGGTGGGCCACCATGGTGGGTACGAGGTAGGTGCCGCGGTCGGCCATGAGGGCGAACAGCGCCTCGGCGGCGGCCTCGTCCTGCGGCTCCTCCGCGCGCAGCACCAGGTGCTCGATGTCGTCGACACCCCGCTCGACCGCAGCCCTGGCGTCCTCGACGGTCTCGGTGTGGGCAGCGACCCGCAGCCCGCGGGCGTGGGCGGCGCCGACGATGGCCCCGGTGAGGTGCCAGGGCATCTTCAGTTCGGGGCGGGCCGGGCCGAAGATCGCGTTGTTCGAAATAATGATCTTGACGAGGTCGACGCCCGCAGCGGCGAGCTCGTCGACCATGCGCTCCGCTTCTTCGGTCGTCTTCGGCATGCGGGCGCCTTCCCGTACGGCTGCCGGCTCGCTGCCCCAGACGGTGGCGTTGGGGTGACCGCCCTCGACCTGGAAGCTCGGCCCGCTGGTCACGATGCGGGCGCCGGCCAGGGTGCCGTTCTCGATGCCGTCCCGCACGGCGATGCTGTCGTGGAGGAAGTCGCCCAAGCTGCGCTGGGTGGTGACCCCGTACCGCACGGCCCCCTCGCGGGCCGCGGCGTAGTCGTCGGTGGCGGCCCGGCCACCGAACGGGGGCGTGCTGCGGAACCCCAGCCCTCCGAAGTGCACGTGGGCGTCGATCAGCCCCGGAAGGACCGCCTTGCCCGCCAGGTCGACCACCGTCGCCTGGTCAGGGACCGGTACGCCGGTCCCGGCGGCGGCGATCCGGCTGCCGGAGACGACGACGGTGGCGCCGTCGATCACGGGTCCGCCGGTGCCGTCGATCAGCAGGGCGTTGGTGAGCGCGAGGCTCGGTTCGTGCTGGTTCATGCCCTCGAGTCTTCAGCTGGACAGGCCATAACGGAAATCAATGATCTATATGGGTCTATCAATCCAACTGATAGCGTTGGAGGTGTGACCCGTCCTGACCTCAACCTGCTCGTCGCCCTCCAGGCCCTGCTCGAAGAGCGGCACGTCAGCCGCGCGGCCGAGCGGATCGGAGTCAGCCAGCCGGCGGCCAGCGCGATGCTCGCGCGCCTGCGCCGACACTTCGGCGACGACCTGCTCGTACGTGAGGGCAACCGCTACCGGCTCACCCCGCTCGGGCAGCAGCTGCAGGAGCAGACCGGCGGCGTCCTGCAGCTCTCCGACCGGCTCTTCGCCACCAAGTCCCACTTCGACCCCGCCACCACCGAGCGGGAGTTCACCCTCCACGTCTCCGACTACGCCATGGCCGTCCTCGGCCCCCGGCTCCTGACCGTCTTCCAGGAGCGTGCACCGCACGCCCGGCTGCGGTTCCGCCAGTTCGGCATCCCCGAAGCCCTGCACGGCGAAGCCGGCGCCTCCGCGGTGGACGGGCTGATCGCGCCCCGGGACAGCGGCGTGAGCGGACTGCCGAGCCTGGCGCTCTTCGCCGACGAATGGGTCGTCATCGCCGACCAGCACCACCCCCTCACCCGCACCGCCCCCGGGGCGGACGACATCGGCGGACTGCGCTGGGTGCTGGGGCAGTTCGAGCCGCGAGACTCCCGCTTCATGCTGCACCGCCTCGCCGAAAGCGGCCTCCAGCTCAAGCCCGAAGCCGTCACCGACAGCTTCCTGGCCCTGCCCCTGTACGTAGCCGGCACCGACCGCGTCGCCGTCATCCAGCGACGCCTGACCAAGGCCGTACCCCTCCCCCCGACCCTGCGCGTGCTCCCCTGCCCCTTCGACGCCGGGCCGATCAACGAGGCCCTGTGGTGGCACCCCGTCCATACCCACGACACCGGTCACCGCTGGTTCCGCACCCTCGTCCAGGACACCGCCCGCCAACTCGGAGCGGAAGAGCCCCTCGTCGGCTAGGCGAACGGCTAGGCGGGTCGGGGCCGGTGTCAGCCCTTGGGCATGAAGGGGGCCGCGTAGCGGTCGCCGAAGGCGCCGTTCGGCAGGATCTCCTTCATCCGGGCGAGGTCGTGGCCGGTGAGCGTGACACCGGTGGCGCCGACGTTCTCCGCCAGGCGCTCGGGGCTGCGGGTGCCGGGGATGGGGACGATGTCGTCCCCCTGTGCGAGCAGCCAGGCAAGGGCGAGCTGGGCGGTGGTGATGCCCTTGGAAGCGGCCAGCTCGGTGAGGGCGGCGACGGCTTCGACGTTGGCGTCGAAGTTCTCGCCCTGCCAGCGCGGGTCGAGGCGGCGCCAGTCGTCCGCGGTGTACTGGTCGGCCGGCTTCATCGCTCCGGTGAGGAAGCCGCGCCCCAGCGGGGCGTAGGGCACGAACCCGATCCCGAGCTCGCGCACGACCGGCAGGACGGTGTCCTCGACGTGCCGCTCGAAGACGGAGTACTCCGTCTGCAGGACCGAGACCGGCTGCACGGCATGGGCGCGGCGGATGGTCTCGGGGCCGGCCTCGGACAAGCCGAAGTAGCGGACCTTGCCCGCCTCGATCAGCTCCTTGACCGTCCCGGCGACCTCTTCGATGGGCACGTCCGGGTCGACGCGGTGCTGGTAGAGGATGTCGAGGTAGTCGGTGCCGAGGTAGCGCAGGCTGTTGTCGGCGACCTTGCGGATGTTGTCGGGCCGGCTGTTGAGACCACCGGGGTTGGCGAGGTCGTAGCCGAATTTGGTGGCCAGCACCACCTCGTCGCGGAAGCCCTTGACGGCCTCGCCGAGCAGCCGCTCGTTCGAACCGGTGCCGCCGCCGTAGACCTCGGCGGTGTCGAACAGGGTCACCCCCAGGTCGAACGCGCGACGGATGGTGGCGAGGTTCTCGTCGCGGTTGCTGGGGCCGTAGAACATCGTCATCCCCATCGTGCCCAGCCCCAGAGCGGAGGTGGTCAGGCCCTGACGGCCGAGGACGCGCTTGTGCATGGTCATCTGTGGTGCCTTTCGGATGTCTTTGTCGATGGACGTGATGGCATCGGACGGTGGTCAGCGGAGGGGGTAGTGGACCTGGGTGAGCTGCTCGGAGACTGACCACAGGTGCCGGGCGGCGTCCGGGTCCTGGGCGGCCTTGTCGGGCTGGACGACGGTGGGGTGGCCCCGGTACTCGCCGAAGCCGTCCGGGCCGATGAACTGGCCGCCCTTCACCCCGGGAGCGGTGGCCGCGTAGAGCTGGTTCCAGGCGCCCTTCTCGACGGGCTGGGCCATCAGCGGATTGGCGATCTTGGAGAAGAAGAACCGCAGGAAGCCGGTCGGACCGCTGGACTGCAGGTTGGTGCTGGCGTAACCCGGATGGGCCAGGACGCTGGTCACCGTCGATCCGGCTGCGCGCAGCCGCCGGTCGAGTTCCAGGCCGAACAGGATGTTGGCGAGCTTGGACTGGGAGTAGTAGGCGCGCGGGGCGTAGTTGCGTTCGCCGTGCAGATCGTCGAAGAAGACGGTGCCGCCGCGGTGCTCGACGGAGCTGACCGTCACCACGCGGGCGTCGCGGCCCTGGGCGGCGGACTTCTCCAGCCGGCCCAGCAACAGGCCGGTGAGTGCGAAGTGGCCGAGGTGGTTGGTGGCGAACTGCAGCTCGTACCCCTGCCGCGTGAGCCGGTGCGGGGGCCACATGACGCCCGCGTTGTTCACCAGGACGTCCACCGGCAGGCCGTCGTCGAGGATCTTCTGTGCGAAGGCGGCCACCGAGTCCAGGTCGGACAGGTCCAGCAGGCGCAGCTCGACGCTCGCCCCCGGCTGCTCGGCCAGGAGCCGGTTCACAGCGGCGGTGCCGCGGGTACGGTCACGGGCGGTCATCACGACGTGGGCGCCGTGGCGGGCCAGCTCGCGAGCCGTCTGGAGACCCAGGCCGCTGTTGGCCCCGGTCACGACAGCCGTGCGGCCCTTCTGGTCGGGGATGCGGGCGCTGGTCCACTTGGCCATGGGATGAAGCTCCTCAGCAGTGCTCGACGGCTGCCTTCGAAGCGCCGTCTACGTGCGAAAACACCGGCCCGGGAGAAAGGTCTCCCGGCGGCTGTCCCCCAGCCTGCTGCAGGCACGAAGAGGTATCCACGGTGCGTTTATCGTCGGTCCGGCAGTACGTGGATAACCGGAGGCGGACATATCAAGCTGGTCATGTCAGCGCCTGCAAGCACGCCCCGCCCCGGACTGCTCGCGGCGCCCGCCGTACCGCCAGGGAGCACCGATCATGACCGACCGCAGAGAGCTGGGCCGCTTCCTGCGCGCCCGCCGCGAGGCCCTGCGCCCCGCCGATGTCGGCCTCATCCCCGGCGGACGGCGCCGCACCCCCGGCCTGCGCCGCGAGGAAGTGGCCATGCTGGCGAACATCTCCACCGACTACTACGAACGCCTCGAACAAGCACGCGGAGTCAACCCCTCCGAAGCCCTGATCGGCTCCCTCGCCCGCGCCCTGCGCCTGTCCACCGACGAACGCGACCACCTCTACGCCGTCGCCGGCTACCAGCCCCCACAACACCACTCCCCCGACGGCTACGCCGACCCCGGACTGATGCACATCGTCGACGCCCTCACCGACACCCCCGCGCAGATCGTCGACGAGCTCGGAACAGTGATCGTGCAGAACGCCGCGGCCGTCGCCCTGCTGGGACCGCTGGCCAACCGCCCGGGCCGGGAGGGCAACGGCGCCTGGCTCTGGTTCACCCACCCCCAAGGCCGCCGGCTCTACCCGCAGGAGGACCACGCATCACTCGGCCGCGTCATCGTCGCCGACCTGCGCGCGGCCGTCTTCCGCCACGGCCCCCACCCTGCAGGCGAGCAACTCGTCAACGACCTGCTCAAACACAGCGAGGAGTTCTCCGCCATCTGGGAACGGGGCGAGGTCGCCACCGTCCGCTCCGCCCGCAAGACCATCCTCCACCCGCACATCGGCCGCCTCGACCTGCAATGCGACGTCGTCCTCAGCCCCAGCACCGGCAACCGCCTCTTCCTCTACCGGCCCCAGCCCGGCACCGACGCCGCCGAACGCCTGGAATTCCTCCGCGTCCTCGGCCACCAGACCTTCACCACCTGACACCACCCGCCCCGCCCAGCCCGCCCCCCCCGGACGCCCGCCGACAGGGCGCGTGGGTGTGCCCAAGGCGGCGGTGCGGAATCCTTCACCCCATCGAGCGGGAGCGTCCGTCAGCCTCGGCGGCCACCACCCGACCCGCCCTTGATCACCCGAGCAGGAGGACCCCGTGTCACAACCGCTGCCACAGGAGCCCGGCCACCGGCACGAGAGCGCAGAAGGTGACGCGCACATCATGCGCGGCATCGCTCGCCGGATGACCCCGCCGCTCGGAGCAGCCTTCACCAGTCACCTGCTCTACACCCTGGGCCTGATGCGGATCGTCGGCGAAGTCGAGAAGGCCACCGCCGTCGACCGCGCCGGCACCGGAAAGATCCACCGCCGCGGACAAGCCCGCGCCGACGACAGCGGGCGGGCTGAAGCGTGCCCGCGCACCCACGCGCTACGCCGCAGATCACCACTGGGGCACGGACATTCGGTCACCGGTCGCAGTGCGCGGCCGGCCGCTGCGCCGGCATTGATCGCGTGGACCAGGTCGCCCCGCGTGCACAGCGCTGCCCCTGCTGATTCCCAAGATTGGTTGTCAACCTTGGGAATCAGTAGTGCCATGACCGCATAGGTTTGCCGGGGTGGCGCTGATTGGGCTTGTGTCGGTTGGATGTGACGGCATGTCCGATCGGCGCAGGGGGGGCGGTATGGCGCAACCGGTCAGGGTCCGTACCTTGACCGAGCAGGAGGGGCAGAAGCAGCAGCGGATCGTGCGCCGGGGCAGCACCAGCACGGTACGTTTCCGGCGCGCGATGATGCTGCCGGCCTCGGCGGGCGGGAACAGCGTCCCGGTGATCGCCCGGCTGGTGCAGGCCGACGAGGACACCGTGTGCGATGTGATCCACAGGTTCAACGAGATCGGCCTGGTTCACCCGCTGGTCGATCCGGAAACTCGCCGATCACCTGCGCCGCAATGTCGCGCGTCCCATCTGGAACGTTCCGGGTACCCGGCCCTGCGCACCATGACTACCTTGCTGAGCGATCGGCTCACTTGATCACCGCAAGGAGGAGGCGTGGCAGGGACATTTGGGCCCGGCAAAGCAGGCGGCCGCGAACTCCTGGAGCCTCTCCGCCCGTACCGGCACCATCAACACCAACGCGCCGATCGAGACGTACCTGCCCGTCGGCAATGCGATCTGCGGCCCTACCTCCGGCATGGCCGCGTGCGCCTTCCAGCCACACCGGGGAAAAGCGAAATCCCCCGTGCAGGAATGATTCCCACACAGGAGTGATCACATGTTAAGAGCGATACGCGCCCTCGGCCTCGCCGTCCTCGCGGCGGCCATGTCCATCAGCGCGGTTCCGTCCGCGAGTGCGGATTCCCGTACGGACACGCGCACGCCCGTCGGTGGCGGTACCGGGATCGTCTTCCGGATGAGCCCGGGCCCGGAGGCGCCCACGAGCCTGTACATCTGCACTCTCACCGCGGTCGGCCGCGACAACGCCGGCAATCTGGTGGCGCTGACCAACGCCCACTGCTTCATCGATGACAAGGGCAACAAGCTCGTCGGGGAAAAGGTCTACCGGGACGCCTCGCCTGCGGGCACGGCGCAGGCCCCGGCGCCGATTCCCAACACCCGCCCCGACCTGGAGACCGGTCCCATCGGCACGGTGACGTACGTCAGTACGCCCAACAACCTCCTCAACAACGGTCCCAAGGGCCTGGACTACGCGGTGATCCTGCTGGACGAGAGCAGGGTCGCCCCCACCAGCACCGTCGGCGGCGTGACCATCTCGTCGATCGGCGCCCCGCCCGCCAACGGGGTCCGCATGTGCAAGGAAGGCCACCGCACCGGGCTCACCTGCGGTATCAAGCTGGGCACCCACAACATGTGGTTCACCCACCTCATCTGGACCAACGGCGGCGACTCCGGCTCCCCGGTCGTCGTCGGGCAGACGCTGGTCGGCAACGCTTGGGGCGCCCAGCACAGCTCCCCCATCCTGAGCATCATCGACGAGATGAACGCCAACGGCGGAGTCGGCGCCGGCTTCCACCTCGCGTCCTGACTGGCTGACCGCCCCGCCGCCCCACGCCAGCCCCAGGCGGCGGAGCGAACCCCGGATCAAAGTGGAAGGTGAGCCTCGGCCGATGGGCTCAGTGGAGGCAAAGGCAGAACGGATGGCCGGCCGGGTCCGCGTAGATCCGCCAGTTGGCCTCCGGGCGGAGCTGGTCCGTCCGCTCCAGCACGGTCGCGCCGAGGGCGAGCGCCCGCTTCTCCTCTCCATCGAGGTCGTCCACGTCGAAGTCCAGGTGGAGCTGCTGCGGGCGCTCCTGACCGGGCCATTCGGGCGGTCGGTAGCCGTCCACCCGCTGGCAGGCCAGCGGCGTCCCCTCGAACCCGTGCACCTCGACCCAGTCGGGCTCCTCAGGGTCCACGACCACCCGGCCGCCGAGCAGCTCTGCGTAGAACTCGGCGAGCCGTACCGGCTCAGCACAGTCCAGCGCGACTGCCTGCAGCTTTCGAATCACTTCCGACACCTCTCGCTCTTCGGCCGCTTCCGCAGCCCCCGGTACGGGAGGGGTCGTACCCGCCACCACGCCGGGCATGCGCGGCGGAACACGGGACCGCCGCCGGTTTCGGCCCTCAGCACCCTTGCCCCGGCGGGCCCGCTCGTACGGGGGCGCAGTGCGGTTGCAGGTCAGCGGGCGCAGCACGGCCTGGTCTTCGGTGTCGCGCGGGTACAGGGCACGCAGGTCGGCGGTCATCATCCGGCCCCGCCCGACGGGGCGGGTGTAGTCGTCGACGACCGCCTGCACGATCTGCTTGTCCAAGCCCGGCTCGTGGGGTCGGCCGCGCAGGACGTAGGCGAAGTGACGGCGGGCTTCGGCGAGCAGGCCCGGCGCTTGAACGCGCCGCGCATCACGTACACCACGGCCGGCCACCGTGTCCACGGCCGCCAGGACGACGTCGACCACCGGCCGCACCCGGGCCCACACCGCCGTGGCCGCCGCCCGCGCCCGCACTGCGAGCCCGGGAGATGACGTCGACGCCGAACGCCCGGACCGCTGACGCCCTCCACCCGTCGCGCAGCTCGGTCAGCGACCCGGCCGCCGTGGGCTTCGGGCGGCGCGTCCGGTCGGCGGCCTGCGCGTCCAGCGCGTAGTCGGCCGCCCGCTCCCCCGGCGGGTGCCCCTGCCGTTCTTCGCAGTCGGCCACCAGGAGGGACTTCGCGTCGGGGATCTGCCGACGGTGGGTGGACTGCCAGCCGATGAGCCGCTGATCTATCCCCGCGACTTCCTTGACCGGCCTTCTGCCGGGCGTCACCTCGCGCGGCTCCCACGCCCACCCCAGCCGGGCGGACACCTCCTCCATGAAGTGGACGGTGCAGAGGGTACCGGCCGCGACGATGTGCTCCAGCATCGAACCCGCCGACAGGTTCTGCAGGCCCTCGCTCGGAATGTTCTGTTCCGCGAGAGTGGCCTGCATGTTCGCGGTGTGTCTCATCCAGGGGACACGGCAACTTGTCTCACGGCCCTGTCCCTTGGGCGGCGTCCGGCTCGACGCGGTTCAGTACGACTCCAGTGCGTGCGAGGCACCGGGAGATGGTCCCGTCCGCCGTCGCGTGAACCCACCTCCGGCTGCCGGCCCTATGGCGTCTGCGGGGGCCGGGGCCGGGGCCAGGGCCGACTTGATCATCGGGATGGTGGGGGGAAAGGATCGACAAGCCGTGTCGGCCCGAGCGGCCGACGACGCACAAGAAGGACAAGGTGGAGCGGGATGAGCGAGCACGGCCAGCGGCGGCGTCACCGTACGGTGGACCGGGTCGCGTGGATCCTGGAAGCCGCCGCGCGGGCGCCGGGCGGGGTGACCGTGGCCGAGTTGGCGCGGACGCTCGGGGCGCCGGCGAGTTCGGTGCAGGATCTGGTCAACGGCCTTGTCACGACCGGGTTTCTGCTGGAACAGCACCGGCGCTTCAGGCTCGGGCCCGCCCCGCACGTCCTCAACCTCATCGCCGGCCGAGTCGTTCCGCGGATCAGTCAGGCCGAGCTCGATGAACTGAGCCGCGTCGCGGGTACCCCGGTGCTGCTCACGGTGCGGGTCGGGCTCGATGCCGTGTATGTTGCGCGCGGCGGCGAGGACCACATCCCCCGCCTCGTACCGCTCGCTGACCAGCACGTCGCCCGGCCGCTGCTGCGCACCGCCGCGGGCCGTCTGCTGCTGGCCTTCACCGACGAGGCGGAGCGCCGAGGACTGCTCGACGAGCTCGCCCACCACGACCCCGAGGGGGTCGCCGAGTTCCGCCGCGCGCTTCCGGCGATCCGCGCATCGCGGATCAGCCGCAGCGAGGGGCTCGCCGCCCCCGAGGTCAGTGCGCTGGCGATCCCCGTCACCGACGGCGGCGTCGTCACGGGAGCCCTCGCCCTCATGCACCGGCGTCACGGCCGCTCGGAGCGGCTGCGTCTGGACCGGGCGGCGGCCCGGCTGCTCACGCACATCCAGGAGAGGCGGACGTGACATCCGCATCGATTCACGGATATCCGTGAAACCGGGCGCCCGTGCAGCGCCGGGAACGAGCATCCCGGCATGACCTCGCACACGCTGACCACGACCGGGACCATCTCGCCGACCTCTGCCGGCGAGATCGTCTCCGGGCTCCTCCACACCCTCGGCGACCCCGATCCGGCCCGGGGAGCCGAGGACATCACCGTCGTCGGGACCGATCCCCTGGTGCCCTCGGTGCACCGCCTCGCCGATGCCATGTCCGCCGCGATCGGTGTCTTCGGGCGCCAGACGGCGGCGCTCGGTGCACAGCGCGGCCACCCGCACCAGAAGGTGGAGGTGCAGGCCGGGGCCGCGATCGACCAGCTCATGGCGACGTATCACACCACGCTCTCGGGGCGCCCGCTCGGCGCTCTCCTCGACGATCCGACGCTGCTCGGCAACAACGACTTCTACCGGGCCCGCGACGGCCGGTGGATCTTCATCATCACCACCTATCCGCATCTGCGGGACGCGGTCTGCTCTGTGCTGCGGTGCGGGCTCGACAAGGTGGGGATCGCGCGGGCCGCTGCCGACTGGGACGCCTTCACGCTGGAGGAGGCCATCTGCGCGCGGGGCGGCGTCGCCTGTGCCGTGCGCACCCGCGACGAGTGGCTCGCGCACCCCGCCGGGCGGTACGTGGCCCGGCGCCCGGTCGTCGAGATCGAACGCGTCGGTGACGGACCCCTCCGCCCGCTGGAGCCGATCGGTGCGGCCGACGAGGCGCTCGCGGGAGTACGGGTACTCGATCTCACCCATGTCATCGCGGGCCCCGTCGCGACGCGGCTCCTCGCCCAGTTCGGCGCCGACGTGCTGCACCTGACGCGTCCCGACCGCCCCGACCCGATCCCGATGATCGCCATGACCGGCGGTGGCAAGCGCAACGCCTACTGCGACCTGCGCGACGCTCACGACCGTGCGGCCTTCCACGACGCGCTCCAGGACGCGGACGTCTTCGCACACGCCTACCGGGGACTTGCCCGGCACGGGGCACAGGCCGAGGAACTCGTCCGGCGCCGCCCCGGACTCATCACCCTCGAATACCACGCCTGGGGTGCCGACGGCCCCTGGGGCGAACGTGGCGGTTTCGACCAACTCGCCTGCTCGGCAACGGGATTCGCCGTCGAGGAGTGGACCGACCGGCCGTCGCTGCCGCCGACGTACCTGCTCAACGACTACCTCGCCGCCTACCTCGGGGCCGCCGCCGTGGCAACGGTTCTGCGCCGACGTGCGACGGAGGGCGGCTCATGGCGGATCCGCGTGACCTTGGCCGGGGTGTGTCACTGGGTGCAGGAACTCGGGCTCCTCGCACGGGAGGACGTGCGCGACCTGCCCCGCCCCGGGCGCGCGCCCCTCGCCGAACTGTCGACCACCGACACAGACTACGGCCCGCTCACCGAACCGGCGACACCGTTCGCGTACAGCGGACGCCCGGTCCCCCAGCCCGGCCGGCGATCCCCGCTCGGGTCCGCCGAGCTCCAGTGGCGCTGAGCGCTCCGGGGGAAAGCCAGTGCGTCAACGGCGGGCCCGTCGCGGCTGGTCGCTCCCCCAAGCTCTCAACTCC
>NZ_JBAMDC010000239.1:0-10358 GCF_036961605.1 Streptomyces sp. KLMMK | reverse complement strand
CCTCGCCGCGCACGGGGGGCTCGCCGAGCCGCTGCTCGAACTCGCCTCCACGACGGCGGCGAAGGCGGCCGCGGTCAGCGGGGCGGGCCCGTGCGTCCTGAGCGAGCTCGCCATCGGCGAGGAGCTGGCGGCCCGCCGCCTGGTCGAGATCCCCGTCGCGGACCTTGACCTGCACCGCGCCCTCCGCGCCGTCTGGCCGCCCGGCTACCGCCCCACGGGCCCGGCCCGCGAACTGCTGGGCCTGACCCGCGGCTCCTGACGGGCGGGTGCCGGCAGACTGCCTGACGCCGCGACGGCCAGTCACCGCGTACGACGTGGGCGGCGGTGCCGGTCCGGGCGGGCGCCGCCGGTCGGGTCGTATCGGGCCGGCCGCCGTTGCGGCGGGAAGAAAGTGCCCGGCTGTTGCCGGGGGAATGTCCCCCGCCGCGACGGCGAGTCGCCACGTACGACGTGTCCGGCCGTGCAGAGCCGGCGTCGGCCGAGGTCAGGCGGCCGACGCCGCCTCGACCAGGGCTCGCATCAGACGCAAGTCGTCCCGCGCTTCGGGGTGCCACTGGACGCCCACCGCGAAGAGGTCGCCAGGGCGTTCCAGCGCCTCGATCGTGCCGTCCTCCGCGCGGGCCGTCGCGACGAGGCCGTCGCCCAGGCGGGACACGGACTGGTGGTGGTGCGTGGCGACGTCGCAGGGTTCGGGGAGGAGGCGGCCCAGGCGGCTGTCCGGTTCCGGCTTGATCAGGTGGTCGGTGAAGGCGCCCAGGACGGGGTTGTGGTCCTCGTGCCCCACCTCGTCCGGCAGGTGCTGGCACAGCGAGCCGCCGGCGTGCACGTTCATCAGCTGCATGCCGCGGCAGATGCCGAGTACCGGGACGCCCCGCTCCAGCGCGGCGCCCAGCAGCGCCAGCTCCCACGCGTCGCGTTCGGGGACCGGTACGCCCGCGCGCGGGTGCGGCTGCTCGCCGTACAGGACGGGGTCGAGGTCCTCCCCGCCGGCGAGGACGAGGCCGTCGAGCCGCCGCACCAGGTCGCCGGCGGCGGCCGGCTCGTCCGGCGGCAGCTGCACGGCGAGGCCGCCCGCCCGCTGGACGTGCTGGGCGTAGGAGGCGGGAAGGAGCGCGGCCGGCAGGTCCCACGCGGCGCCCCAGCGGGCCCGGGTGAGGTAGGTGGTGACACCGATCAGTGGCTGGCGGAGCATGGAGCGGGTCCTTTCCGTACGTGGTCGTTCCGTACGCTACGACGTTGATCACATGGTCCGGTCGCGGTTCAGTTCCGCTTCCGCCGCCGCGAGTGCCGCGAACTCCTCCTCGGGCGCCCCGGCGACGAGCCGGTGCCGGCTCCAGCAGGCGAAGTACACGGCGGCCACGGCGTAGACGCCGAGGGCGACGAGCGCGGCGGTGACGTCCACCAGGAAGGTCGCCACCAGCGCCGCGCAGGCGAGGACGAAGGCGAGCGCCGAGGTCGCGACGCCTCCCGGCGTCCGGTAGGGCCGCTCCAGGCCCGGCTCGCGGCGCCGCAGCACGATGTGGGAGAGGGACATCAGTGCGTAGGAGACGGTGGCGCCGAACACGGCGACGTTGAGCATCCGCGCCCCGTCGCCGCTGGCCGCCGCGAGCCCGAACCCGAGCGCGCCGGGCACCACCAGGCCCAGCCAGGGGGCCTTGCGGCGGCTGGTGAGGGAGAGGAAGCGGGGGAGGTAGCCGGCCCGGGAGAGGGCGAAGAGCTGCCGCGATCCGGCGTAGATGAGGGAGAAGAAGGAGGCCACCAGGCCGGCGAGCCCCGCGTAGTTGACGATGCGGCCGAGCACGGTGGGCCGCCCGTCCGGCTGTACGGCGGCCACCAGCGGGTTCCCGGCGTCCTTGAGGGCGTCCGCCCCGCCCGCGCCGGTCGAGGCGAGGAAGGTCAGGAGCGCGAGGACCAGCAGGATGCCCATGGACGTGGCCATGGCCCGGGGCAGCGAGCGCACGGGGTCCTTGGTCTCCTCGGCCGCGAGCGGCACGCCCTCGACGCCGAGGAAGAACCACATCCCGAACGGGAAGGACGCCCAGATCCCGAGGAGCCCGAACGGCAGCCAGGAGGACGCGCCGAGCGCGCCGGTGTCGACGGGGATGTCGTGCAGCCGCTCCGCGTCGAAGTCGGTGAACGCGCCCGCCGCGAAGACGAGCAGCGCGGCGACGGCGATGCCGGTGACGACGAAGCTGAACTTCAGGGCCTCGCCCACGCCCCACAGGTGGATGCCGATGAAGATGACGAAGCAGGCCAGGTACACCGGCCAGGACGAGGTGAGCCCGAACAGGCCGAGCGACTCCACGTAGTCGCCGATGAAGAGGGAGATCGCGGCGGGTGCGAGGACGTATTCGATGAGGATGGCGGTGCCGGTGAGGAAGCCGCCCCACGGGCCGAGCGCGCGCCGTGCGAAGCCGTAGCCCCCGCCCGCCGTCGGCAGGACGGCGGCCATCTCCGCGAGGGCGAAGACCATACAGGTGTACATCAGGCCCATCAGGGCGGCGGCGACGGCGAGACCGCCGAAGCCGCCGTGCGCGAGGCCGAAGTTCCAGCCGGAGAAGTCGCCGGAGACGACGTAGGCGACGCCGAGGCCGGTCAGCAGCAGGGGGCCGGCGCTGCCGCGGCGCAGCGTGCGCTTCTCCAGATAGTCCGCCGGCCGGTCCGAGGCGCGTGGCGGTGCCGTGGGTGTCTCCGTGCGTTCGGGCATGCTGCCGCTCCTGCCTCGGGAGGTAAAGGTTTTGCGCCATACCTTTGCCTCGGGGTGGCTGATTCGGCAACCCCCTTGCGTAAAAGACTGGTTACGAGACGGGCTCTCGCGGGTTAACGGGGCTCGTGCGGGTCACGCCAGGAAGCCCCGCAGCAGCGCCGCCGTCCCGCAGCAGTGCTCGCGCATCACCTCGCGCGCCGCCTCCGCGTCGCCGTCCAGGACCGCCTCCACGAGGGCGGTGTGCTGCAGCTGGGAGTGCTCCAGGTTCCGCACCAGCAGCGGAATGCAGTCCAGCAGGTCGTTGACCGTCGCCCGCACCGCCGCGTAGTGCGCGGCCAGCGACGGGGAGCCCGACAGCTCGGCCAGCGTCAGGTGGAACAGGGTGTCCATGCGCCGGTATTCGGCCAGCGGCGCGTCATGCGTGGCGGCCAGCGCCGCGCGCAGCCGCCCGGCCCCGCCCTCGGGGAGCCCGTGCGCGGCGCACAGCGCGGCCGCGCCCACCTCCAGCACCTCACGGAAGCGCAGCGTGTCCTCCACGTCCACGCCGGCGACCCGGCGCCGCAGCTCCTCCTCGCCCGCGGTCGCCGGCCGCGCCAGCACGAACGTGCCGCCGTAGCGGCCGCGCCGGCTCTCGACCAGGCCCTGGTCCTGCAGCACCTTGAGCACCTCGCGCAGCGTCACCCGGCTGACGCGCAGACGGTCGGCCAATTCGCGCTCGGCGGGCAGCCGTTCCCCCTCGGCCACCAGGCCCAGCCGCATGATCTGGAGTATCTGCTCCAGCGCTTCCTCGAATCCGTTGCCCGCGCGGACCGGCCGCAGCACCGGCGCCAGGCGGTCCGTCGCATGATCGTTCATCTGACCCCTTCCCTTTAATGGTCTACAGCCCTACCTTAAGACCTCCGGTCGCACCGACAGGAGGCATCACTGTGGCAGACCGCACGCCCCCGCTCGCCGTCGAGGAGCTGCGCAGGCTGGTCGACACCGGGGAGATCGACACCGTCGTCCTCGCCTTCACCGATATGCAGGGACGACTCCAGGGGAAGCGGTTCGCCGCCCGGTTCTTCCTCGACGACGTCCTCGACCACGGCACCGAAGGCTGCAACTACCTCCTCGCCGTGGACGTCGACCTCAACACCGTCGACGGCTACGCCATGTCGTCGTGGGAGCGCGGCTACGGGGACTTCGCCATGCGCGGCGACCTCTCCACCCTGCGCCGCACCCCCTGGAACCCGGGCACCGCCCTCCTCACCGCCGACCTCGCCTGGCACGACGGCTCGCCCGTCCTGGCCTCGCCCCGGCAGATCCTGCGCCGCCAGCTCGACCGGCTGGCCGAGCACGGCTGGAGCGCGTACGCCGGCACCGAGCTGGAGTTCATCGTCTTCAAGGACACCTACGAGCAGGCCTGGGGCCGCGGCTACCGCGACATGACCCCGGCCAACCAGTACAACTGCGACTACTCCGTCCTCGGCACCGGCCGCGTCGAACCCCTCCTGCGCCGCATCCGCAACGAGATGGGCGCCGCCGGGATGACCGTGGAGTCCGCCAAGGGCGAGTGCAACCTCGGCCAGCACGAGATCGCCTTCCGCTACGACGAGGCCCTCACCACCTGCGACCAGCACGCCGTCTACAAGACCGGAGCCAAGGAGATCGCCTCCCAGGAGGGCATGGCGCTCACCTTCATGGCCAAGTACGACGCCCGTGAAGGCAACTCCTGTCACATCCACCTGTCGCTGCGCGACGAGGCCGGACGGCCCGTCCTCGCCGACGACGAGGGCCCGTACGGCATGTCGAAGACGATGCGGCACTTCCTGGCCGGACAGCTGGCCGCGCTGCGCGACTTCACCCTCTTGTACGCGCCGAACATCAACTCCTACAAGCGGTTCCGGCCCGGCTCCTTCGCACCCACCGCCGTCGCCTGGGGCCCCGACAACCGCACCTGCGCCCTGCGGGTCATCGGCCGCGGCCACTCCCACCGCTTCGAGAACCGGCTGCCCGGCGGGGACGTCAACCCCTACCTCGCCGTCGCGGGCATGGTGGCCGCCGGGCTCTACGGCGTCGAGCACGAGCTGGAGCTGCCGGAGGTCTGCACCGGCAACGCCTACGCCGGCGACGCCCAGCACGTCCCCGCCACCCTGCGCGAGGCCACGGCGCTGTGGGAGCGGAGCCCCATCGCCCGGGAGGCCTTCGGAGACGAAGTCGTCGAGCACTACCTGCACATGGCGCGCGTCGAGCAGGAGGCGTACGACACGGCCGTCACGGACTGGGAGAGGTTCCGCTCCTTCGAGCGGATGTAACCCCACCGTTGTGCCCACCGGCGTGCAGCCGCGTACGAAACGGAACCCCCCCGGCCGCGAGCGGCGGAGCGAACCACAGGAGAGGACTTGCACGAGCTTCACGTACTCAACCCGGCGACCGAGGAACTCGTCGCCACCATCCCCGCGGCGACGCCGCAGGACGTCGACGCAGCCGTCCGCCGCGCCGCCGAAGCCCAGCGCAGCTGGTCCCGGCTCGCCCCCGGCGACCGCGCCCGGCAACTGCGCCGCTTCGCCGCCGCCGTCGACGCGCACCTGGAGGAGCTCGCGCAGCTGGAGGTCCGCGAGGCCGGCCACCCCATCGGCAACGCCCGCTGGGAAGCGGGCAACGCCCGCGACCTGCTGGAGTACGCGGCCGGGGGAGTGGAGCGGCTCACCGGCGCGCAGATCCCCGTCGCAGGCGGCCTGAACGTCACCTTCCACGAGCCCCTCGGCGTCGTCGCCGTCATCGCCCCGTGGAACTTCCCGATGCCGATCGCCGCCTGGGGCGTCGCCCCGGCCCTGGCCGCGGGCAACGCCGTGCTCCTCAAGCCGGCCGAGACCACCCCGCTGACCGCCCTGCGGCTGGCGGAGCTCGGGCTGGAGGCGGGGCTGCCCGAGGGCCTCTTCCAGGTCCTCCCGGGCGCCGGGCCCGTCGCCGGTGCCGCCCTCGTGGAACACCCCGGCGTCGCCAAGGTCGTCTTCACCGGTTCCACCGCCGTCGGCAAGCAGATCATGGCCAAGTGCGCGGCGGGTGTGAAGCGCGTGACGCTCGAACTCGGCGGCAAGAGCCCCAACATCGTCTTCGCCGACGCCGACGTCGAGCGGGCCGCCGCGGCCGCCCCCGGCTCCTTCCTCGACAACACCGGGCAGGACTGCTGCGCCCGCAGCCGCATCCTCGTCCAGCGCTCCGTGTACGACCGCTTCATGGAGCTGCTGGAGCCGGCGGTCACGTCGTTCGCCGTGGGCGACCCGGGGGACCCGGCGACCCGGATGGGCCCGCTGATCTCGGCCGCGCAGCGCGAGCGCGTACGGTCCTACGTCCCCGAGTCCGCCCCCGCCGCCATCCGCGGCGAGGCCCCGTCGGGCAAGGGGTTCTGGTACCCCGCCACCGTCCTGGAGGGCCGCCCGGAGGACCGCGCCGCCGTCGAGGAGATCTTCGGCCCGGTCGCCGTCGTCATCCCCTTCGAGGACGAGGCGGAGGCGGTGCGGATCGCCAACGCCACCGACTACGGGCTCAGCGGCTCCATCTGGACCCGCGACGTCTCCCGCGCCCTGCGCGTCTCCCGCGCCGTGGCCGCGGGGAACCTCTCTGTCAATTCCCACAGCAGCGTCCGCTACTGGACGCCGTTCGGCGGCTTCGGACAGTCCGGCCTGGGCCGCGAGCTGGGCCCCGACGCGCTGGCCGCCTTCACCGAGACCAAGAACGTCTTCATCAGCACCGAGGAGTAAACAAGTGACCGACCAGACCCCCGTCTGCCGCCGACTCGTCGGCCGCACCGCCGTCGTGACCGGAGCCGGCAGCGGCATCGGCCTGGCCACGGCCCGCCGCTTCGCCTCCGAGGGCGCCCGCGTCGTCTGCGCGGACATCGACGAGACCGCAGGCAAGGCCGCGGCCGCCGAGACCGGCGGGCTCTTCGTCAAGGTCGACGTCACCAGCCCCGAGGAGGTCGAGGCGCTCTTCAAGACCGCCTACGACACCTACGGCTCGGTCGACGTCGCCTTCAACAACGCCGGCATCTCCCCGCCCGACGACGACTCGATCCTCACCACCGGGCTCGACGCCTGGAAGCGGGTCCAGGAGGTCAACCTCACCTCCGTCTACCTGTGCTGCAAGGCCGCCCTGCCCTACATGCAGCGCCAGGGCAAGGGCTCGATCATCAACACCGCCTCCTTCGTCGCCGTCATGGGCGCCGCCACCTCGCAGATCAGCTACACCGCCTCCAAGGGCGGCGTGCTGGCGATGTCCCGCGAGCTCGGCGTGCAGTTCGCCCGCGAGGGCATCCGGGTCAACGCCCTGTGCCCGGGGCCGGTGAACACCCCGCTGCTCAAGGAGCTCTTCGCCAAGGACCCCGAGCGGGCCGCGCGCCGCCTGGTGCACGTGCCCGTCGGCCGGTTCGCCGAGCCCGAGGAGATCGCGGCCGCCGTCGCCTTCCTCGCCAGCGACGACTCGTCCTTCGTCAACGCCGCCGAGTTCCTCGTCGACGGTGGCATCGCGGGCGCGTACGTGACCCCGCTGTAGGGTCCATGATCAAACGGTAGGACCGGCTCGTCGGGCGCAGACCCCCGGGCCGGTCCCGCCGTGGATTCCCTGCCACCGCACGCACCACCGCAAAGAGAGCACATGCGCACCAAGTCCGCCATCGTCGTCGGCCTCGCTGCCGCCGCGGCCCTCGCCGCTTCGGTCCCCGCCACCGCAGCCCCGGCCCACGACGCCCCCCGCCGCAACTGCCCCCAGCTCGACAAGAAGCTTCCCTGGGCCGGCGACAACCGCGCCAGGCTCCAGAAGATGATCGACGAGCGCGGCACCTGCTCCGGCAAGAACGGCCCCCGCCCCGTCGCCGCCTTCGACTGGGACAACACCGTCGTCAAGAACGACATCACCGACGCCACGCTCGCCTGGGCCCTCAAGCACGACAAGATCCTGCAGCCGAAGAGCTGGAAGGACACCAGCGCCTGGCTCACCCCGGCCGCCGGCAAGGCGCTGGCCAAGGCGTGCGGCACGGCCGTGCGCCCCGGCCGGCCGCTGCCGACCTCCAAGAACGCCGCCTGCGCCGACGAGATCTTCGAGATCCGCGAGAAGTCGCAGACCATGGCCGGGGAAGCCGCCTTCGCCGGCGACTGGAACCACCGCCGCACCGTGCCCGGCTACGCCTGGATCCCCCAGCTGTTCGCCGGTCACACCCCCGCCGCCCTGACCTCCTTCGCCAAGCAGGCGCGCGCCGAGCAGCTCGCGGCGCCCATCGGCACCAAGCAGACCGTCGGCACCCACACCCTCGCCGGCTACGTCCGCTACTACGACCAGCAGAAGGACCTCATCCGCACGCTCAAGGCGGCCGGCTTCGACGTCTACATCGTCTCCGCCTCCTCCGAGCCGATCGCCGAGGCCTGGTCGAGCGGCGTGGGTCTGGACGCCAAGCACACCATCGGCATCCGCAGCATCACCAAGCACGGCCGCCTCACCACGGCCATCAAGGGCTGCGGCGGCGTCGAGACCGGCCGCGGCGACGCCCTGCCGTACATGGACGGCAAGCGCTGCATGATCAACCAGGAGATCTTCAAGATCAAGGGCGCCAAGGCCTGGCAGCAGCAGGACTTCAAGCACCGCATCGCGCTGGGCGCGGGCGACGCCGACACCGACGTGACGTTCGTCAACGACGCCACCGGCGCGCACGTGGCCATCAACCGCAACAAGTCCGAGCTGATGTGCCGCGCCTACGACGACGCGGACCGCCGCTGGGTCGCCAACCCGATGTTCATCGAGCCGATGCCGCGCAAGTCGGGCACGTACCCGTGCTCCACGACCGGCGCCACGGCCGAGGACGGCACCAAGGTGCCTGTCCGGCGCGCCGACGGCTCCGTGATCCCGGACCAGGCCGACAAGGCCTTCTGAGGCTCCCCGAGCCGTTCCTGACGTCCTCGCGCGCCACGGGGACCGGTCGCCGACGGCGAACCGGTCCCCGTATCCCCTCCTGCCGCAGGAGTACGGCGCACGGCCCGGGACCCGGCGTCGCGGCACGCGGACTCACGGGCGGGCGGACTCACGGGCGCGCGGACTCACAGGAACGTACGGGCCTCGCCGCGGTACGTCGGGACGGTCTCCACCACGCGGTCGCCGTCGATCAGGTGCAGCGCCTCGAAGCGCTCGCACATCTCGCCCGCCTTCGCGTGCCGGAACCACACCTTGTCACCCACCAGCAGGTCGTCGGCGGGCTGCCCGGTCAGCGGCGTCTGCACCTCGCCCGCACCCTCGCGGGGATCCAGCCGCAGGCCCGCCGGGAGGTACGGATGCGGCAGCCGGTCCGCGCCGGCCGCGCCCGACGCCGGGTACCCGCCGCCCTGGGCGGTCACCACGCCCGGCCCCGGGCGGCGCACCACCGGCAGCGCGAACAGGGCCGCCGGACGGCCGCGGAACGACCGGTAGTGGTCGAACAGCCGCGGCACGAACAGCCCCGAACCGGCCGCCACCTCCGTCACCGCGTCCTCCGCGGCGGTGTGCTGCACACTGCCCGTACCGCCGCCGTTGACGAACTCCAGGTCCGCCACCGCGCGCACGGCCCGTACGGCCTCCGCCCTGCGCGCCGCCAGCTCCCTGCGCGCCGCGGCCTGCATCAGCCGGACCGAACGGGAGTACAGGGGCCGCCCCTCCACCGCATCCCCCACACCCGCCACATGCGCCTCGTAGGCCAGCAGACCCACCAGCCGGAACCCCGGCCGGCGCCCGACGGACCGGGCGAGGTCCGCCAGCCGCTCCGGATCGTGCACGGGGGAACGCCGCGCACCGAGCCGCAGCCTGCCGCCCAGCAGCCGCAGCGACGTGTCCAACTCCAGGCACACCCGTACCTCTTCGCGGCCCGCCCGGGCCGCGTCGATCAGCGTCAGCTGCGCGGGGTCGTCCACGGTCACCGTGACCGCCCGGGCCAGCTTCGGGTCCGAGGTCAGCTCCGCCAGCCCCGCCCGGTCCGCCGACGGATACGCCAGCAGCACGTCATCGATGCCCGAACGCGCCAGCCACAGCGACTCGGCCAGCGAAAAGCTCATCACACCCGTGAAGCCGTCCCGCACCAGCGCGCGCTCCAGCAGCGCCCGGCAGCGCACGGACTTGCTCGCCACCCGCACCGGCTTGCCCTGCGCCCGGCGCACCAGATCCGCCGCGTTGGCGTCGAACGCCTGCAGATCGACCACGGCCAGAGGGGCGTCGCAGGAGGCGGTCGCCCGGTCCAGACGGGCCCGCTCGGCGCTTGCGCAGGCGACGGGAGGTGCGGCGGGAAGACGCATGCGCGCAGCTTGCCAGAGGCATCCGGCGGTGGATAGGGGCCCCGCACGGGCGAGATGGCAGCGCCCGCCGCCCGCCCCGTAGAGTGGCGCCCACACCGTGGGCCGCAGCCCGGCGGCGTGATGTCCGGATACGAACAGGCCTGTCCCGAAGGGCAACCAAGCCCCGGTAGCGGGGAGACGGCTCACGAGGGGGAGCGCAGGGTGAGCACCGAGACGGACCCCGCACTCGCGCTGCCCGTCCGCCCCCTCCCGGCCTCCTCCTACTTCGCGCCCCAGCCTCCCCGGCCGCCTCAGCCGCCGCACGTGCCCCAACCGGAGGGTGGCCGCGGCGCCCGCACCCTCACCGCAGCCGTCTGCCTCGT